>JBLFXY010000048.1:0-16346 GCA_047611645.1 Glaciecola sp. | reverse complement strand
CGCGGGGTTCCGATTCTCCTCCCGTGGGCTCGGGCCGCACAAAGTCTCACACCTTGTCCAATGAGTACGTTTCCTAAACTTCGGTACACCGCACATGCGTTCGCGCTCTTCGTGCTACTGATCGCAGGTGTTCCGAATGCGTGGGCCCAAAGCAGCTTACCCGATGACAAAGTTGGGCAGCCCAAGAGGTCGCAGGCACTCGGCGCAAGCTTGGCGCACAACGTGCTCTTGCTCGGGGATTCGATCACTGTGGGCCACACGGCTGAGCCTGGATTTCGCGACGATCTGTACACGATGTTGTCCGGAGTAGCAGGGCACAGTTTCACGTTTTTGGGTAGTTCGGGAACAGCCCCTTTGAACGGGCACTTCCTAGGGGGGCGCCAGGCGAACCACTTCTACTCGGCATCTTTTGGAAACGGCTGGGGCTGGGGGACGTTTGACATGACACCACACATGGGACCGGTCGTACCTGAGGTGGTTTGCTTCATCATCGGAACGAACGACCTGGACGTGGATCATCCGCCGTTTGGGCCTTACTCGCGGGACCACGGGTACAGTTTGACCCCGGGGCAGGCCGGTCAATTTGCCGAAGCTGTTCAGTTTTTGGCACGTTGGGGTGACGGCACGCTGTCGACTGATTTGAAAACCATCGTGCTCTCGACGTTGGTTCCGATGGAAAATCGGCAACAAGATGTTGTGGAATTCAACGAATCTATTGTCGCACTCTCCGAAGATCTAGCCGAGGGGATCGCGACCGGCTCACCGGTCCGTGTGCTAGTCGCCGATCCGAACCGCTTGTTCGTCGCCAACCCAGCTCTTTTCACTTATGGAGCCGGCGATTGGATGACCGACTCGTTGCATCCCAATAACACGGGTTACACAGAGATGGCAAACGTTTACTTCGACGCCATCACAGCGGCTACCGCCGACTTCGTGAGGCCGGAAGCAATTCACGACCTTTCAGTGGTGTCCACTACCGATACAACGGTGACCCTGACATTTTCCGCTACCGGCAACGATGGAGATGTCGGCAGTGCGGCGCGCTATGATCTACGCGTGGGAACGGACTCGGTCGACAAGCATTCTTTTGCTCGCACATTCCAGGCAACCGGCGAGCCCATACCTGCAGCGTCGGGCGCTACGGAGACGATAGTGGTCGAGGGACTGCTTTCTGGGACGGCTTATGAGTTCGCGATCAAAGCCACGGATGCAGGCGGCAACCGTTCCGGGCTTTCGAATGTGGTGTCGGCCGCTACATCTGGGTCCTCTATCTCCATCATCACCTTGCAAGCTGGACTGAATGGCTACCGCGGAGTTGAGGACAACAGCCTCACGAGCGGGCCCATCAACGGCAATATGGGGGGGCATGAGTCGATCTTTTCTGGGTTGATTGGGATGTCCACCATTCGGCGCGGTGCCCTGCGTTTTGACTTGGACTTTTTGCCCCGGGACATCGAAGTTCTGGACGCACGCCTGCGTTTGTACAACCATGGCTCGGAGTCCGGATCCACTTCGGATGTGAGTGTTTACCGCCTGACGAAACGTTGGGTGCAGGGTGCAGAAACGCTTTTCGACCGCAATGGAACCTCGAGCTGGAGCTCTTCACAGTGGGGCTACCATACCTGGTCCGCGCCTGGCGCCGAGAAGTCTAGTGACAGCGCTCGCAACGACGATCCCGCCTATGACCGTTTCGCAACGCCCGAAGGCACCGTGCAAGTCTCCGCACTGGATGTGTGGTACGAATGGGACGTGACCGCCGCGGCAGCCCATTGGGTAGCGCGGGATTGGAACAACGAGGGCCTCTTGCTGAGGACCGACATGGAAAGTGCCGGCAGCGGTCGCCACTTCCATTCCTCGGAATATGTGACGGATCCGAGCTTGCGTCCAACCCTGATCCTCACGGTCCAATCCGCGGGGAACTAGGGCTCTTAAGGACGGTTAGAACGTCACGCTCAGGCCATTCGAGAAGTTCGAATGGCTCGAACCCAAAGCGGTGTCCCGATGCCAGACTTGGAAGTGCCAGGTGCTCCCGATCGTAATGGTCTGCGCGGTTCCCGGGACGGTATCAGGTACATCGAATCCGGTTTCAAATCCGGGAGGACCGACTGAGGAAGTGCCTCCCGCGTTTTCGAATATGCCCGCGGCATTGAAGAAGCCAATGGAGATAGAACTCGTCCCGGCCATCACATAGCGGTAAAATTGGGAGCCGACTCCCCCCAGGCAGAGCATGCCATCGCTGATCGCAATGCCCGGCTCGTTGGGGACCTCACTTGTCAGGAAATAGCCGAGCTGTCCAACAGGGCCGTCGAAGCTCTCCAAGTGTAGGTCGGACATTCCGCCGCTGATCCCGCCGCCTGTCAGGAAGGATCCTGTCAATTGGGTGCTTTGCGTGGTTGAGTTCGCAATAGCTGGGTCGCAGAACGTCTCCATCGCCCCCGGCACCATGTACTGAATGAGGAAGACCGCGTCCATATCGCCCGCGAGCTCCACCTTGGCGATGGCGTTTTTCCCGTTGTCACTAAGCGCCACCTCGCCCGCTTGGTTTGGGATGGATTGGACAAGGAGTGATTCCAGAAAAGTGACACCTTCTTGGATAACCAGATGTTCGTTGAACAGTAAACCCGCGTCTTTGCTGAGGTCCGGGTCGTTCCAGTTCAAAGACCACAAAACGTCTCCGCTGTCGCTGATCGAAACGGACCCGCCAAAGCCGAAGCCACTGACTAACCAGGCACCCGTCACGCTCGTGGGGACGGGATCGCCTTCGTGAGCGAGTACTGTGGTAATGCTTGCAATGCTCTTGTAGAGCCAGGCGTCTTGGGTTTCAGGCCGGCGGTCGAAACAGGAGAAGACGAAGTCCCCATTGTTATTGAGGTCGACCTCGGCGGAGTTCAGAGTGTCGAACGTCTCGAGTGGGGCCATCGGGAATGCGTCCGCTTCGTTGTAGAGCAGCGTGGAGTTGAAGAAAAAGTTTGTGTCCGATGTGGCATCGGTCACTCCCGCGTCGTGCTGGTCATCTTCGAACCAAAGCACATCCCCGTTGTCGTTGATAGCGTTGTGCGCCTTGTCGAAAGAGATGGCTTGGATCGGGTTCGTGTGGCCCAATAGGGTCTCTTTCTCCAAGGCGATCAGGGTTTCGGAGAGTACAGTGCCAAGCATAGGATCAAGGTCGACCTTCAACAGAATCTGATCGCCGAGGACTCCTACTCGGGCGGCCAACAGAATTTGGTCACTGTTGTTTTGCCAACATTGATGCAGGCCGCTAAATACAAGTCCGTTGGCGGGGCCGGGAGCCATACAAGTGGTGACGCCTTCCTGGTAGAGCTCGATACCGGATCGGATGATGGAGGCGCTAAGCTGGCCGCCTAAGGGCAAAGTGGCGTCCCGTGTTTCGATCAAGGCCAAGGAGTCACCGTCGTCATTGACTTCGAAAGCGTTGACCTCTGTCATAACCCGGTTGCCAGGCGTTGGGATTCCGGTAGAGGCTCCCTCCTGGAAAACGATTACTCCATTCAGCATGGCGTAGGTCTGCCCTTGGCTCGTAGCATCGCTTTCCAATTCGACGGCCCAATCACCCGCGTTGTTGACGTCCACCGCATGGATGCGCAGCACCAATTCAATGGGAGAGCCACCCGGCAATAGGTCGCCCTCCGCGATGAGTTTGGTAAACGTCTGGGCTGAAGCGGAACCCAGAAGCAGCGCAGCGAGACCGATTGTGCGGCTCAGTGTCATTGTGGAGTGCTTAAGAGGGTGGAAGGGGGGGCTTGCTTGGGGGGTGACAAATCCATGGCTGCCAAGCAGAATCAGCATAGCACGGGCATTCCATGGAAGCAGATCCGTTGAAAAGCGCTTCAAAATGATTACGGCTGAGGCCGAGGCATGGGCTGATCTGCGCCCTGAATGGAGCCCGTGAGAGGGTTCCAGGGCATTACAAACCCATTCTATGACCAATGGAGCCGTGTAATCCCCAACGAGACGCATTTTTTGACGATCGATTCAGAGTGGATTGACGGCGCCCGAGGTTCCTAGTCGGAACGAAGGTAGGCAGGACCTTCGACCAGCGGGTTGGGTTGCTTGATCCGTAAGCTCTCCGCGAGTTCTTTGCCGAAATCCCGGTTGAAGGCTCGGTTGAAGGCTCGGTTCACGGAGGCCGAAATATTCACTGCTAGCATGGCCCCAATCGTGGCTTGCAACATGTCTTTGTGCGCATCCCAAACGTCCCCTTGGGAGCCGGGTTGGCTATCAAAAGTGGCATTTTCGCTTACGCCAGCCACCACGTCACCATGTAGAAACGGCGCTGGGACCTGATTGAATTGTTCCAGAACACGCGGGGACTTATGCAAGACCGTTTGCAAAGCGGGCTTGACCGGGCGCGTTGGCTCGGGTCTGCTGTGGGCGTGGATCCTAGAGATGTAATACGCGTCAAGCGCGATGGTGGGCGGCTTAGCCCGGAGCAAATTCAAGACTTTCTGAAAGGTTATGTCGACGGTCGTGTGCATGACTATCACGCGTCGGCTTTGCTGATGGCTATTTTCTGCTACGACTTGGATGAAGCGGAATTGTTAGCCTGGACGCGAGCCATGTTGGAATCGGGCACGCGCTTCGATTGGTCGCATCTTGACGGTCCGATAGTGGACAAGCATTCCACCGGCGGCGTGGGAGACAAGGTGTCCTTGGTATTAGCGCCGGCTTTGGTGGCTTGTGGCGCTAAGGTGCCCATGATATCGGGACGCGGTTTGGGCCACACAGGAGGGACGTTGGACAAGTTGGAGGCTGTTCCGGGTTTGTGCACGGAACTCGGCATCGAGCGGATTCAGTCGCAAATGGCCGAGCTTGGTTTCTTCATCGCGGCGCAGACTCCGGACCTAGTGCCCGCCGATCGCAAGTTGTACGCACTGCGTGATGCGGCCGGTTTGGTAGAGGCCATCCCGTTGATCGCGAGTTCAATCCTCTCCAAGAAGTTGGCCGAGGGTTTGGATGCGCTGGTCTTGGACGTGAAATTTGGCTCGGGGTCGTTCCTTCCGGATCATGATAAAGGCCTTCGATTGGCCGCGAGAATGGCAGACCTGGCGAAGGGCTTCGGCTTGCCGATGACGGTGGTTGTGTCGTCGATGGAGCAGCCCTTGGGGCGCATGGTCGGTCACGCCAACGAGGTCAACGAAAGCCTGGATTGCCTGCGCGGATGCGGTCCGAAAGACCTTGTTGATCTGACTGTTCGTCAAGGTGGCGAGGCTCTGCTGGCCAGCGGCCTAGCCGAAACCCTGGATCTGGGAGAGGCTCGCCTCCGAAACAGCCTGCAAAACGGCAGCGCAATGCAGGTCTTTCAGCGCTTCCTGAAAGCCCAAGGCGGACAGGGTGACCTGGAAGCGAACCTGACTGTCGCACCCGACAAATCCCACTTCCTGGCCCCTGAGGACGGTTTTTTGTCCTGCGTAGACTGCCGTGAGGTCGGTGTGGCGCTGCAAGCGTTGGGCGGTTCTCGGGTGGAGATCGGCGGGGGGTTGGACCACGGCGTGGGCTTGGAGATTCTCTCTCGACATGGCGATCGGGTGGAGCGCGGACAGCCCTTGGTGGCAATCACACATCGCGCCAAAAGGGGCCTAGAAGGATGCCAGGCACACCTGGCATTGGCCTATCATGTGGTGTCTGAAGCCCCGAAACCGGTGGGTGCAACCCGTACACTGGGCTGATTCCTCCCCAGGTTGAGAAAATAGGTCCTGGGGGCCGTCGAAACTCCAAGCGAACGCCTGGATCTGCCGATACGACCCCCCATGGACACCAAGAGCCCCGCCCGCACGAAAAACACTTCCTCACCCCTGGCTGACACCCCCACGGGAGAAGGAACCGCGACCTCGAACATGACCCAGCCCCAACCGAAGTTGACCTTCCGTCCCTCTGGATCCGCCACCAAAGTGGGCCTGATCGGAGCCGGCAATATCGCCGAATTCCACCTGGATGTGCTCAAGGCAACGCCCAACGTGGAAATCGTGGCAATCTGCGATTTGAGCGAGTCACGTGCGAAGGAGGCCGCCGATCGTTATGGCGTCCAGAACGCGGTGACCTCCGTTCAGGAATTGGTGGACCTTGGCGTGGAAGTCGTGCACTTGGCCGTGCCGCCGGATTTCCACGTGTCCATGACCAAAGAACTGCTCGAAGCCGGCCTGGGCGTCTTTGGTGAAAAGCCGATCGCTCTGAACAGTGCCGACGCGCTCATGTTGGCTGAGCTTGCAGAGAAAAAGAATCTGCCGCTGGTCGTCAACCACAACAACGTTTTCCATCCCTCGTTCCAGAAGATGCTCGAGCGCATCGAAGCGGGGGAAATCGGTCGCGTGCAGCACGTGCAAGTGACCCTGTCCGTTCCCTTGGCACAACTCGATGCCAACGACTACACCCACTGGATGTTCCGCACCCCGCGCAACATCGTGTTTGAACAGGCGGTTCACCCGCTGAGTCAAATGCACCGGTTGCTGGGCAAGGTCGAAACGGCCAACACCACTCTACTCGGTTCCAAAGAGCTGCTGCCGGGCCTGACGTTCTATGACCGTTGGTCCACAGCTTTCAAGGCGGAGAAGGGCACGGCGCAGCTCTACATGGCCTTTGGCCAGCCCTTCACCCGCAGCACCATGCAGGTGCTCGGTACCGACGGTTCCTTGGAAGCGGACATGTTCCACGACCAGTTGGCCGGCGAAGAAAAAACCGTCTACCTGGATTTCTGGAACTCGTACAAAGCGGGCATAAGCCGCAGCAAGGGCCTCAAGAAAGATGCTCGCCGGGTGCTTAAGAACTGGTCCATGTTCACTTTGGGAATCGGCGCACGACGCGACGCATTCTTCATGGGCATGCAGGGATCCATTCAGGCTTTCCACGCGGCTTTGCGCGCTGGCCAACCCTTGCCCAATGATGCACAGGCCGGACTGGAGGTCACCCAATGGGCTGATGCCCTCGCCGGTGACGTGAGCTCCCAAATTCCGCCCGTTCCGGAGTTTCCCGAGCCCGGCGAAGCCCGCGAAAACGAAGTCGTCGTGCTTGGCGGCACAGGCTTCATCGGACGCCGCGTGGTCTCGCGGTTGCTAGAGCAAGGCGCCAACGTCTCTTGCGTGGTGCGCCGCACATTCAGTTTGCCCGAGCAAATAGTCCAGGAAGGTTTGTCCGGAAAGATCCGCATCTTGCGCGCGAGTTTGAGCGATGAAGAGGGCCTAAAAGAGGCTCTCAAAGGCGCCAAAACCTGTATTCACCTGGCGACAGGAAACGGAGATACCTGGGAAGAGGTTGAGCGCGTGATGGTCAACGGTTCGGCCAAGGTCGCTGAGATATGCTCGGAATCGGGTGTCAAACGCCTGGTGTACGTGTCTTCTGTTGCCGCGCTCAACACGGGCGGCTCCACTCCGATCAAGGACAGTTGGGACGTTGATTCCGAGCTGGACAAGCGCGCCCTGTACTCCGTGGGCAAAGCGAAAACCGAGCAAGCCTTGAAGGCGGTCGCAGACCGTACCGGCTTGGGTTTGGTGGTCGCGCGCCCCGGCGTTGTGGTCGGCGACGGAACTCCCTTGCAGCACTCCGGTCTCGGTATGTGGGCCCGCGACAACCATTGCGTGGGTTGGGGTCTGGGCGATTGCGCTTTGCCCTTGGTATTGGCGGATGACGTGGCTGACGGCCTTGTCGCTGCCGCTCTCGCGCCCGGCAAAGGAGTCGACGGTGAAGCCCTCAACCTATGCGCCAACCCCGGTCTCACCGGTCAGGACATGGTTGCGGAGTTGGCTCGTGCAACCGGCCGTCGCCTGAAATTCCATCCGCGCTCCTTGGTACTCTCGCAGACCATGGAGGTCGGAAAGTGGGTCATTAAGCGTGTTGGCGGTCGAAAAGCGGAATTCCCGTCCTATCGCGATCTCAAGGCGCGCTCGCTGAGCAACCCTTTCACCAGCGACATCGCGCGTGAAAAGCTTGGTTGGAAGCCCGTCGAAGATCGCGCCAATTTCATCAAAATGGCCGTAGATATCTACGCGCCGAAGTAGGCTAGCCCGGACGTTCCCAAGCACGTGAGCCACCAAAAACACTTCCTCCACGTTTTTTCTACCTTCACCCCGGCGGGCCCCGAGTTGCGTGCTGCAGGATTGATGGTGGGGCTAGGGAAGGACTATCGACATACGGTAATCTCGTGCGATGGACGGGTGGAAACAGCCGATCTGATCCGCGACAAAGTCGACTTGACCCTGTTGCCTTTGACGCCGAAATCTGGGCCGCTCGGTCACGCGCGCGCACTGCGAGAACTTCTGGCAGAGCAAAAGCCCGACCTGTTGCTGAGCTACAACTGGGGCGCCATGGATGCTGCGTTTGCGGCACGCATGGCCGGCTTCAAGCACCATCTTCACCACGAAGATGGTTTCAATGCGGACGAAGCCGAGTCCCTGAAAGTCCGCCGCAATTGGGCGCGGCGCATGACCCTAAAGGGGTCCGAAATCGTGGTGCCCAGTCGACGTTTACTCAAGATCGCCGGGGAAACCTGGCACCTGCCTAAAGTCACCCTAATCCCCAATGGCGTGCACGTGCCTCGCTTTGCGCCCAATGCGGATCACCGCAAAGCCCTGCGCAGCCAGTATGGAATCCCTGAGAATGCGTTTGTCGTGGGAACGGTAGCGCACCTTCGTCCGGTCAAACGCTTGGATCGCATGATTCGAGCCTGCGCCCAGGTTTCCGAGGCCGCCCTAGCAGGACGCTCGCTCTATCTCTTGCTAGTGGGCGATGGGGATGAAAAGCAGATGCTCGAAACCCTGGCGAAAACAAATATGCCCCACGACGGAAAGGTTATTTTCACGGGGCACCTTCCCGACCCCGCTCCGGCGTATTCCGCGATGGATGCGTTGGCTCTCTCGAGCGCTTCGGAGCAGCAACCGGTTTCCGTTCTCGAGGCTATGGCGGCATCACTCCCTATTCTGTCGACAGACGTCGGTGATGTGCGCTATACAGTTTCTGAAGAGGCCGTGTCGCTGTTGGTGGATCCCAAGTTGTCCGATGAGCAGATTGAAAAAGGTCTAGCGACAAGCTTAGAGGAGGTGCTGTCCGATTCCACGCTGCGCAAGAACTTGGGCGAGGCCTCCCTACGTCAGGTGAAAGAAAAGTACTCGTTCGAAGCCATGTTCAACGCTTACGGCGAAGTGTTTGAACGCGCGACGGCCTAAGGGTTCGGATTCTATGCGGCCGCTAACGGCCCATAGCCACACCGAGCTTCGCGAGTTGCCGATTGTGCATGGAAGCCAAGCATGCGATCGCAACGCAGGCGCCGATCAGGGCCAGGAACATATCCCACTGCGTATCCCAAATATCTCCCTGCGTGCCAAGGAAAGCGGTCGCAGATTCACCGGATGCAAGCGCTGCCCACCATTCGATGAGCTCGTAGAAAGCGCTGAAAGCCAAGCACACGGATACCGAAAGGAAACTCAACCATGCTCCACGCTGCAAAGGTGTGCTGCGAAGCAATATTTCGCGGGTGAGAACCGCGGGGATGAACCCCTGAGCCAAATGTCCGATGCGGTCATAGGGATTGCGATCAAACCCGAATACGTCCTGAAGCCAAAATCCAAGAGGAACTTCTGCATACGTGTACGCGCCGCCCAAAGCCAGGATGCAAGCGTGCACACCTATCAGGAAACGCAACAGAGGCGTAAGCGGAAACCGCTTTGCCGTGAGCCACAAGATCGGCATGCCGATCATGAGGGGGACGGTCTCTAGGAACCAGGTGAAGCGGTCCGAGGGACCGCAGCTGGAGAAGACAATCGCACAGGTCATGCAAACCAATAACAGGCGAGGACTCGCGGCTTGAATCGAATCTGCGTGGTTCATGGATCCATTGTTTGATCCAGGCTCGCCAACTACCATCCCCGTCCAGTATTTGTCTAGTTTCTCTCACGGGGAGTCTATTTTGCCCATTTCCAAAAGGCCTATTAGCAGACCGGCTTTGGGGAATTAGCTTCCGCCACGGAAGACTCCTGAGCTCAGATAGGGTTGTTTCGCATTCTCCAGGGGAATCTGGTCCTCAGCTCGAAGGGTTGGTGCGTAGTGTAAAAGGTGGGACAACCATAGAACTCTTCTATGAATGCGGGCAACTATTCGACGGGGGGGCGGCGCCTAGGACCGAGCGGCCAAAGTGCCGTACCGTCGTGACTGTGCAGTCCCCATAGGGTTGGAAGTACCGAATAGGGAATTTTTGATCACTGTACTGGGGATCAATTACGATGTTGTTCCCGTCAAAGACGCGTGCCCTCTCCAGGCCGTTCCCACGCTCTCTAAGCTCCTATGAACACATCTACTGTTTCCACATGGTGGCGTTGTGCCCCGCTCGCAGGCTGTGCCGCTCTACTCGCGACCCCGGCCATTGGTCAAAATAACGTTTCTTGGCTAACGTTCCAGCAAGACAATTCCGTGCTCGTCTCTTCGGCCTCAGTGGGTGTTGGAGATTCTGCCGAAAAGGACTACGCCACCGGCGATTTAGACAAGGACGGTTGGATCGACTTGATCTCCGTGCGCAAGCAGCCTTTCACTACCCAGGGTCGGCGCACAAATGTGCTTTTCATGAACGAGATGGGTTCCTTGGTGGATCGCACCTCAATCTACGCGACGGGTTCCGACGTACCGGGGGATAATGGTTTCTCATCTGCCACCAACGACCGCGATGTCGTGATCATGGATTTGAATGGCGATGGCTGGCTCGATGTGGTGACCTCAACCACTTTCTCGCCAGGCCAAGTGAAGGCCATATCCCACCCGCGCGTGTACATAAACTTGGGCGAATCCCTCGGCGCGTGGCTCGGCTTGTATTATGAGGAGGCGCGCATTCCGGATTGGGGAACCTATCCGAACATGTGTGGCTTGGGTGTGGGGGATGTGACCGGGGATGGTTTCCCGGACCTGTATTTCTCCCACTACGAGCAGGAGGCCTTGGTCGACTTGAACGACCGCCTCTTGATCAACGACGGCAACGGCTTTTTCACCGATCAGAGCGCTTCACGCATGACCGCGGCCATGCGTGGTTCGTCGTTTGGTACATCTTCGGTGGTTCATGACATGAATGGCGACGGCACGATGGATGTGGTTTCCATTTCTGGATCGGGGCAGACGGGTGGATTGACTCGCTCCTCCATCGCTTACAACAACAGCGGCAATGAAGGGTTCTTCAATGTGCTCCAAGAGCCCTATCAGGGCGCGCCCTATCATGTGGCTGTGGGAGACCTGAACTCGGACGGCAAGCCGGACTTAATCATCAGTGACGATGGGGACGATCGCTACCTGTTGAACGAAGGAAACGACTTCTTCGGGCGCGTGGAGTGGAGCGCGGCGTATACGTTTGGATCGGGAGTCGACTTGGGCTTTGCCAGCAACAACCTGATCTTGGACCTGAATGGCGATGGTTGGGATGAGGCGGTTTTCTGCGATGTGGACGTAGATCTTTCCGGGTGCGACCGTCGCCTCCAGATCTATCACAACCGGGGCGGAAACTCGGGCGGATTCGTAAGCTTGCGTGAAGAAACCGGCGGCGGCAACTTTGGCGCGACCGGTTTGCCCGCATTGACAGCAGCCCATGACGTGGCGTTCTTCGATGTGGACAACGACGGCGACGAAGACATGGTCGTGGGGCGCTGCTTTGGAACCGATGTGTTCTTGAACCAGCACGACATGGTAGGTACCAGCTTCTGCGGACCTTCGGCGACGAACTCCGCCGGGTTGTCGGCGGTCATTACCGCAACCGGTTCACCGGTGGCGGCCGATAATAATCTGACCCTGCTCGCAAGCGATCTACCCCAAAATAAATTTGGATACTTCCTCGTGAGTACGGCTCCTGGTTTGATCGTCAATCCTGGTGGCAGCCAGGGAGACCTTTGTTTTGGCGGTCCGTTCGGGCGCTTTAACGTGGGCATGCAGGTCGGCTT
Organism: Glaciecola sp.; assembly: GCA_047611645.1. Classification (GTDB taxonomy): domain Bacteria; phylum Planctomycetota; class UBA1135; order UBA1135; genus NORP259. Next base: position 4,428 of record JBLFXY010000048.1, on the reverse strand, counting down.
CTCGGGCGCGACCGGCGCGATTGATTTGATCGTCGACTTGACTTCAATTCCGACTACCGGCGCACCTGTGGCGACCGTGTCCGGCGACTCCTGGTACTTCACTGCTTGGTACCGCGACACTGTGGCGGGTCAATCCACCAGCAACTTCACCGACGGCCTCGAGGTTTCCTTCCGGTAGTTCAACGCTGCACTTGGTTCCCATGCAACAGATTATACGACCCCGACATTTTTTTCGGACGCGTTATGCACTGCCTTTGGCATTGCTGGCGACCGGCGGAACATTGTTGGCGCAAGATCCTCAGCCACTCATGGGTCAGCCCATGCTCGGCTTGACACCCGTGCAAATGCAGCACTTCGAAGAGGGGTTGGTGCAATTCAGCACGCCTTTAACCGAGGCCCTGGGTCTCGGCCCGATTTTCAATGAGGTGAGTTGCATCTCTTGCCACAACCAGCCAGCGGTTGGAGGTTTTTCTACCAGACGTGTCACGCGCTTTGGAAAGGCTGCTGTGGGCGCTACTCCCTTTGATCCCTTGGCGGGACTTGGGGGCACATTGCTACAGGATCAATCGCTGGATCTGGCATGCCGCGAAGTGGTACCGACCGAAGCCAACCACCAAATTCAGCGCGGAACCCCCGCTCTTTTTGGCGCAGGTTTGATCGAGAGTATTCCTGAGGTGGAAATTCTTGCGGCGCAAGCGGCGCAGCCGGTAGCCGTACAGGGCACGCCCCGTTATGTGCAGCCTATCGAAAGTCCCGCGGGGCCCATGCTGCTTGGGCGCTTCGGTTGGAAGGGCGGGATTTCTACGGTGGAGTCCTTCTCTATCGACGCATCCTTGAATGAAATGGGTCTGACCAGTCCGTTTGCTTCCACGGAGAACGCACCCAACGGCGATTTGGGTTTGCTCGCGAGCTGCGACTCGGTGAGCGATCCTGAGGATCAACCCGACGCCGCCGGCTTCACACTCACGCAACGTTTCACCCACTTCCAGAGGTATCTCGCCGCACCGGCGCAGACGCCGCGCACTGGCATGGCTGGCGAAGTACTCTTTGATCAAGTGGGTTGCGCGGACTGTCATGTGTCGAGCTTTACGACGGGGCAAGTGCCCGAAGCGGCGCTTTCAGGCGTGCTGATCCGACCCTACTCGGACTTCTTGTTACACGACATGGGGGCGCTCGGTGATGGCATTGTCGATGGCATTGCCACCGAGACCATCATGATGACGCGGCCCCTGTGGGGCATGGCGCAGCGCACGGCGCTGCTGCATGACGGACGCGCGACCGGCGCTAATTTCAGCGGTTTGATTGATTTGTCCGTGGCGGAGCACGGTGGGCAAGCGGATGCATCACGTTTGGCTTATCAAGCCCTTTTAGGTTCTGAGCGAGCTCAGGTCAGTGACTTCCTTGCGAGTCTGGGTCGAGCGGAATTTGACTGGGACACGGACAATGATCTCACCGAGTTCGATTGGTTCTTTTTGGAACCCTTGATGACAGGGCCTGCACCGGCTGTGCTTTTGACAGCGGACGACCCCGGAGCCTTATGTGACGTGGACGTGGACGGCGACTTTGATTTGGTGGAATTCGGCAAACTTCAACGGGTGTGGACAGCGCAATGAAACTCGCAATCAGAAACTCTTTGAGCTTGGCGCTCGCGGCTATTTTGTGCGGACCTGTACTGGCTACCGATTTAGACCTGACCATAGTGAGCGGTGGCGCTTCGAGCGTGACGGTGGGTACCGGAGACATGGTGAGTTACGGCATTTATGTCGAGACGACCGACGCTGCGCACCAAGGCTTGGCCATGCTCGCGTTTGACCTGACCTTCGATGGTGGGGCTCTGAGCCCCGTATCGCCCACCAGCGCCATTACGGCGTTTGTTTCGCCCAACGGGATCAATAACCCTGCCGGCTTTGGAGGCACCCCTGCGGGCGGTGATCTTCTGCAAGTGGGCGGTGCGCAAAACACGATCCAGAACACCTTTGCACCCCAGCCGGTGGGTGTCCTTCAGTCCGGCCTTGCCATGCCTTCGGCTCCGGTATTCATCGCGACCGGGGCGCTTGCGGCTCCGAGCCAGCCGGGAACCTATGTGCTGCACGCGCAGAACCTCTTTGCGAACGTCTTGGATCCGACCACGACCGGAACGCCGTTTTGGAAAGTGAAGCCCTGCGAAGCGGGAACCATGGGGGATTTAATCATCACTGTGGTGGACTGCGACATCTCGATAATTTGCCCCGGGGATGTGAACTCGGCCGGGTGCCAATCCGCCATGCTTTATGCGGGACGTGCTTCGTACTCAGGCGCTGAAACGCTCACCGTGGGCGTGGGGCGCGTGATCAACCAGGAGTTCGGGGTCTGGATCTGGGGAACCAATCCTGGGCCCTCCACTCGTTTTGGTACGACGCTTTGCGTGGGTTCGCCCTTCGACTTCAACATCCTGCCGCAACGGTCGGGTGGTAGCGGAGTCGCGGGTACCACCTGCAACGGTTCGTTCCGCTTCCTATTCACGGGGGCTTTTCTGCAGAATGCGGGTCTGACCCCGGGAACCACCGTATACACCCAATGTGTGTATAGGGATCCGCTGCGCGGTACCCCCAGCGTGGGCGTAAGTCCGGCCATGTCCTTCGTGGTCTGTCCCTAGGGCATAGCCCCGATGCTGCGACAATTGTTACTGATGGGCCTCCTGATTGCAGGGGGCCCTTCTCTTTTGGCTTCGTCTGTTCAGGGACTGGACGGCGACCATGCGGAAGCTCTTACGGCCCGAGTGGATGGGCGTCTATCTCAATGGCTGGAGGTTTTGAGCGACGGGGAGGGGGTCCCGATAGGGGCCGCAACCCACTTTCGAGGCGAGGTACCCAAGCCCGAATCCTGGTCGACTTGGCATCAAGGGGCGCTCCGTGGCAGTACAAGCCAGGCATGGGATGGGCACAGCGTTCCCTTCGAGCATTGGTTTGAAGCGCTAGGCGACCCGCTCGTTGACCTGAGGCCTTTCGCGCATTCAAAAAGCAAGGTGATCGGTGTGAGCCCGGAGGTGGATGGAATCTTTAGCACTCAAGTGCTTTGGGAGTTGTCGAGTGCGGACTCGAGCCAGGTTTGGATCCGGTTGGACGTGGATTGGGCTGGGGGGGGTGAACCTTGGGCGATACAAGGTTCGGTTGTTTCCTATGCCACATCGAAGACGTCAAAGGCCATGTTTATCGAACGGACCCACGGGGTATTTGCTTCGGAAAGGGCCGTCGAAAACGCCGTGTGTATGGGTGGACGTGAGTGGGCTTCCCGCTTGGATGATGGTGCGGCTTCCGCATGGTTTGGGCATCAAGGCATGGCCGTGGGAGACGTGAATGGCGATGGGTTGGAGGACTTGTTCGTAGGCATGCCGAGTGGCCTCCCCAATCATCTGCTCGTGCAGCAACCCGATGGCAGCGTTCGCGATTTAGCCAATGCTGCGGGAGTCGATTGGTACGACGACACCAAGGGCGTTTTGTTGGTAGATTTGGACGGAGATGGAGACCGGGATTTGGTGGCGGCCCTCAACCACTTCCTTGTGTTGCACGCCAATGACGGTACCGGCAAGTTCAAGGTGGCTGGCTGGTGCGCCGCCCCGGACGAAGCGGCCTTCTACTCGATCGCTGCAGCGGATGTGGATGGCGATGGAGACCTGGATCTGTACGGCACTCGCTATGTCACCACGCGCTACGGCGAGAGCATTCCGATTCCGCTCGAGGATGCGCGCAACGGACCCAGCAATCATCTGTTTCTCAATCAAGGTGAGTTTCGCTTCGTGGACGGCACCGGGACCATGGGGTTGGGGGGCGATAATCAACGCTTCAGCCTGGCGGCGAGCTTCTCCGACTTCGATGGGGACGGGGACAGCGACCTGTATGTGGCCAATGACTTTGGGCGCAATCAGCTGTATCGAAACGACGGCGATGGGTTTGTGGATGTGGCGGCCGAGCTAGGGGTGGAAGATCAAGCTGCGGGCATGGGAGTGAGTTGGGCGGACGCGGATGGCGATGGGGACATGGACTTGCATGTGAGCAACATGTTCTCGTCGGCGGGTCGCAGAGTCTCTTACCAGGAGTCCTTCCGCGCGGGAGGGGACGATGAGGCGTTGGAAGGAATTCGCCGCCACGCCCAAGGGAATTCGCTCTGGCTGCAAGGGGATGATGGTCGCTTTGTGGACGCTTCCGATCGTGCGGGAGTGCGCATGGGACGCTGGTCTTGGGGCACGCTCTTTACGGACTTGGATGGGGACGGAACCGCCGACTTGTATGGGCCCAATGGCTTCATGACCGGTCAGGAAACCCACGAAAAAAAAGATTTGTGAGGCGCATTCTGGGGACGCGTTGCGTCCCAATCACCCATCAAAGGCGAGGGCGTACCGGCCTATCGAGAAGCTTGGGGTGAGATCTCCGGCGACCTATCCAGTGGGGC
>JBLFXY010000047.1:0-16347 GCA_047611645.1 Glaciecola sp. | reverse complement strand
AGAAAGCCGTCAATGCGAAGACCCAGGCTTGGACCGAACCCCTGGGGCACGACGAGTGGATGCAAGGCTTGTGGCGAGCAGCCCGAGCCGATCGATTGCCCCATGCCCTGTTGGTGCAAGGCCCAGCCGGTATCGGTAAATTTACGGCCATGCGCTGGTTGGCGGCAGGTCTTTTATGTGAAACCGGACCGGGAATTCCTTGCATGTCCTGTGGGGCCTGCCGGCGTTTACGCGCCAAAACCCACCCGGACCTATTGGTTGTCGATGCGCAAGCAGTGGGTTTGGACGCCCTGACGGTCGCATTCTTTGCGGAGCGTAAGAACGCGGCTTCCAGCGGATTCCAGGGACTGTCCGTGGGGGAATTCCTTTCATTGCGCAGCGCCGAAGGAGGCTATCGCGTGGTACTCGTGCGCGAAGCGGAGCGCATGAACTTGAATGCTCAAAATGCATTTCTAAAGACCTTGGAGGAGCCCGCGGCCGGCACGATCCTGATCATGGAAACCGCCATGCCAGCGCGACTTTTGGAGACGATCCAGAGTCGTGTAATCATGGTGCGAGCTGCGGCTCCCGACGGCTCCGTTGCCCGCGAAATCCTCGTGGAGCAAGGCGTGCTGGCCGGCGAGGTCGAGGCGCTGGTTCGGATGTCCGAGGGATCACCCGGACGCGCTTTGAAGCTTGCTAAAACATCCGTCCCCGCCATGCGCGAGTTGCTCTTGCAGTGGGCCGCTGGTCAACGGGGCGCGATAGCCACACGCGCAGCGGTCATGGAGTTGCCGGGGAAATTCGCAGGCAAAACCCCCGCGGCTGAAGCCCGTGAACGCGCGCAGTGTTTTTTGGATCTAGGATTGGAACTCTGGCGTGATTCGGGGCGCCTCGCTGCGGGTCTCGACCCCGATAAACTGGCCCATGGGGACTGTCTGCAGCCATTCCTTGCCTATTCTGACACGGAACGTGATCGTGCTTTGCAAGTTTGGATGCAGGTACGGCAGGATGTCGGATTGAACCTTGGCGCGGAAACCTTGCTCGATCGCGCCCTGTTAGGTTCCTCCCCCAAGCCCATTCGCAACAAGCGCTAAAATCCATGAAAGATCCCCTGAGAGTCATTTGGAAAGAGGACGGGCGCTTTGCGTTTGAAGCGTTTCAGTTCCTGTACGACGCCTTGGACCACTCGGTGCGTTTGGCTGGCAAGCAAGAAGAGCAGCATACCGACAAGCGGCACGTGACCGGCCAGGAATTGTTGGAGGGCATGCGCGTGCGCGCCTTGGAACTCTTCGGTCCTCTAGCCGCCCATGTTTGGCGTTCCTGGGGCGTGGAAAACACGAAGGATTGGGGGCGCATTGTGTTCCTTTTAATCGATCACGGTTTGATGAACCGCCAGGACTCCGACTCGGTCGAGGACTTTGCAGATGTGTTCGACTTGGATCAGGCTTTTGTGGAGTCCTACCAGCCCACCCTGCCTGCCCACATTGAGCCCACAGCTACGGACTCCTAGGGCCTCGGACTTGCCCTTTCGAAACTAATTTGGTTATGCACAAACTTGATCAACGCAAAAAACGGAACCTGGGCTTGGGAATCACGGCTGTGCTTTGTGCATGGTTTGCTTGGCATGTTCGGTCCGTTCTAAATCCGCTTCTATTGGCGTATCTGCTGGCCTTCATCGTGCACCCCTTTGTGCTGAGATTGGAAGGCCGTGGGTGGAGCCGAAAGCGTGCGGTGAACACGATTTACCTGCTGGCCATGGCGTCGGGTCTGGTCTTTACCATCGCATTTTGGAATCAAGGTTCGAATCTATTTCAGCGCGTTCTCGATAACGCACGGGGGAGTGACGCCGGTTTGTTTACCAACTTGGATCGTTGCTTCAGCGAGTTTGTAGATCAGCACAGCGATTCGAGTTGGGTGGCTTGGCTGCGGGAAGAGGGGGACAGTGTTGCCGAAGGGGACGGTCTTGAGTCCGCTCCAGCGGCTGACGGAGAAATCGACCGTGTGCTGCCAGAAGGCCCTCCCAGCGAATGGGTCGCAAGCGAGCCTGTTGGCGAGAGCGCGGTGATCGAAGTCGTCGCAGACGTAGCAAAGGCTTCCGGAGAGACCCTTCACTTGCTTCCCGCCCTGCAACGGATTTGGAATGAGGTCCTATTGGGCGCAGACTTTTCCGTGGCTGGGACCGCAGCAAAGCGCGGTGTGAACCTGGCCCGGGCGATCTTCGGTTCAATGCTAGGGCTGATCAGCATGCTGGTGTTGCTACCTATCTACACCTGGTTCCTGCTCTTCGATCTGGAAAAGATCCACGGTTTCGTGCGCCGCTACTTCCCCGAAAAGGAACGCCTGCGCTACACCAAAGTGGGCCACAAAATCGGCGAAGTTATTTCTAGCTTCTTCCGTGGCCAGCTCTTGGTTTGCTTTCTCAAGGGCTTGAGCATTGCTGTAGGTTTGTACCTGGCTGGAATCCCCTACGCACTGTTCCTGGGCTTGACCGCCGGGTTTGCCGCATTGATCCCCTTCTTTGGAGCCAGCATGGCAGCGGTTTTCACCTTCATGGTGGGCCTGCTGGGGCCGGCAGCCGGAGTGGGGGGGGAAGCTGTGGAGTTCCTGCCACACCTGATCAAAACGCTCATCGTGTTTGGTGTCGCGGAACTATTGGAGGGCTACGTCTTTGTGCCACGCATCATTGGCGGATCGCTGGGGCTCAATCCTCTGGTGGTTTTGGTTTCCGTATTCATGGGGGGGGCCGCGCTCGGCATGTTTGGTTTTCTAATCGCGTTGCCGCTTACGGCGACACTGGTGATTTTGGCCAAGGAGCTCGTACTGCCCGCACTGAAGGAATGGGCGGATGAGAAGGATGGGGTACCCGATCCGCAGGCTTCGGACAAAACCTAAGCGGAGCGGTGTCTGGGACAAAAAAAGGCAGCCAGCGACGTCGGTCGCTGGCTGCCTTTTTAGGCTGGCTGTTAAGGCCTAATTTTGGCCGGATGCTGATTCCAGCAGACCTCGGAGAGTCTTGAGTTGTTGCTCATTGAGACCCACTTCACCGCCGCCTATGACGAGGTCAAGCGCTTTGCGCAGATCCTCGGCGCGCGCGAGCAGGGCGGGCGGGGCACCCGGTTCGCTGGGCTCATCGAAGGTCTTGGCGTAGCTGCCTTCGCTGTCGAAGGTCGCTCCGAGAGCCTTGAAGTTCTCGGCGATGGCCTTTTGCAGTTGCAGGTCGCTTTGGAAATCACCCAGGGGAAAGGCGGATCCGCGCGCGTCTTGAACCTTGCGACGCACTTCCATGCGCAGCAAGAAACGCACGTCCTGCTTTGTAAGCACGGTGCCTAGATCGTAGAAGAGCTCGTCGAATCCGGGATAGACGCTGTAATCGTCCGTGTCGGTTTGAGCCAGTTGATCGAACAAGGCTTCTTTGCCCGGATAGGTTTTGTGCACGTACTCGCGCAATTTGCCGGTGCCTTGGATACGTCGCATTTCGACGATCTCCCAGCTGTTTCGGCGGATTTGATCCACGTTGACATCGGGCTCAACGCCGCCCGGTGAGGTGATGTTTCCTTCGTCGTCCAACTCGCGGTGGATGGAGCGTCCGGTGGGAAGCATGTAGCGCTCGATGGTGAGCTTGATGTGGGGAGCGAAGTCAAATTCGCCGTTGTCGTTGTGGTCGGTGGCCAGCTTCTCCCAGGTGTCAAAGCGGCGATTGTTGTTTTCGTCCACAAACGTGTCATCCTGGTAGCCCGGCAAGAGGAACAGGTTTTGCACCGACCCCTTTCCGTAGGAGCGTTGTCCCACGAGGATGGAGCGACCGTGGTCCTGCAGGGCGCCCGCCACGATTTCAGAGGCTGAGGCACTGAAGCGGTTGATGAGCACGGTGACAGGAACGTCGGCGGGGATCAGTTCAGGTTGGCGTGTTTTCCATTGGCGCCCCTTTCCCTTGCCCGCGGTGCTGACCACCAGCTTGCCCTTCGGAAGGAAAATGTCCGCCACGTTGCGAGCCTCGTTGAGTAGACCCCCTGAGTTGTTGCGCAGATCCAAGATGAATGATTGGGCACCCTGCTCCTGCAGGATCATGATGGCTTCCACAAGTTGGGCGCTGGCGACCTTGCTAAATGTGGTCAGCTCCACCAGGCCGACTTTGTCGGGCAACATTTCGTAGTGAACGGGGGGAATGGTGATGATGCCGCGTTCCACTTCGATGACCATGTCTTCGGTGGGGCGCTCAATCAAGCCCGCGTCCATCCCTCTTCGCCAAACGTAGAGTTTGACTTTCGTGCCGGGACGGCCTTTGAGACGCTTGATCACGTCATCCATTTTTTCGCTGATGGTGGGCCAATCACCGATCCTGATGATTTTATCATCGGTTTGCAGGCCAGCCTTGTAGGCCGGGCCGCTGTACAGGGGACGTGTGATGGTGAACAGGGAGTCTTCCCTGTCAATCCCCACATAGGCTCCGATGCCGCCGTATTCGGCGTCTAGATCCTGTTCGAAGCGCTTGAAGGATTTTGAGGCGAAGTAGCTGGAGTGACGATCCAGGTTGCCTAGCATGCCGCGATAGGCGGCGGCCATGAGGTCCTCGCGGGTGAATTGCGAACCTTCCAAGTGAACGGCTTGAACGAATGCGATCAGGTCCTCCAGTGCTTTGATGTCCTTGCCGATGCGACCGGTGTCAACCATGTCGGAGCGCTCTTCGCGAGCACGACGGAGCTTGCTGTCGTAGTAGGTGCGCAATCGCTCTTGCTTGAGCAGGGCTTCGGCTAGTTGTCCGCGGGGGCCGGGGTTGTTTGCCAGGGCTTCCAATTCGCTTTGCACTCCAGGTGCTTCTTTGAGCACACCGAGTTGCGCTAGGGCCAAAGCTCCTTCCGCCCTTAAGCCGGGGTCGCTGGCGGCGAGGAAGTCGCTGAGGATGCGTTGCGCCCGTGGGACCTGTCGACCGAGGGCCACTTTGTGGGCGGTCATGGCCGCGCGTACGCGTAGCGGCGCAGGCAACGTTTCGTTCTCTGCGTACTCCAGCAGGCTGTCGGTCAGGTCGGAGCGGGGATCCTCTTCCATGGAATTGATTCCAATCAGGGGGACCAGGCTCAATGCTCCGAGCACCAAATCTTGTTCGGAGGTCTGTAGCAGGGGCAACAAGACGGTTTGTAGCAATTCCGCGTCGGGGTCTTCCCCGTAGACCCGGGCGGCGGCCAGGAAGAGCACCTGTTTGCCTTGACCTTGGGCTCGGTCGCTGGGATCCCAAGACCCGGCCTTGGTGAGGCGGGCGTCGAGGGCGGAATCGAAGGCTTCCCCGTACTCATCGCCGACTTCGATGGCCAATTTGCGGGCGGCGCCCCAGATTTGCTCCACGCTTAGGGCCTGGGTCTCGGACATGCGAACATCCAGGATGGCGTCGATCTCCTGGGCTGCGGACTGGCTGGAGCCGGATCCCGTGTCTTGGATAGGGGCGGTGAAGGGAGCTGCGAAGAGCAAGGGGCTGGCCAAGGCCAGCGTGAGGACTCGAATGATCATTGCGTTCAGGGTGGGCGGCTGCCCGGTGGGGTTCGAACTTTCCCGGGGTGCAATCGAATGCATCGGCAGTCCTGGGGGGGACTCCCGCCTGTAATCCCCGGAAATGGAGCGATCCGGGAGGTCCTTCAATCTACGATGCAAAGCCTCGGGTCGTAGTGTCCTGAACCAATTTCATACCTTGGGGGGAGCGAATCACCGCACCGTCCACACTGGGCCCCAGGCGGGCCCTGGGAGCCAGAAGGAACCATGGAAGCCAATCCTAGCCCCGATTTGGGGTCATTTACCCATGTAAAGAGGGGCGCCGATGGGCGTGCCGAATCCCAAATGGTGGACGTGGGGGCCAAGCAGCCCACCGAGCGCAGGGCTCTCGCAAGGGCCAAAGTGCGATTTCCTAAAGGGGTTTTGAGCGGCTTGCTCGAGGATGGGGGCCCCAAGGGCCCCATCTTGGAGGTATCCCGGGTGGCGGGCGTGCTGGGGGCCAAGCGGACCTCGGATTTGATCCCTATGTGCCATCCCCTGGGCCTTCACCACGTGGAATTGCACTTTTCCGTGGCTGAACCCGATGTGCTCGAAGTGCGCTGTGCAGCCGCCGTTACAGGCCCCACAGGGGTCGAGATGGAGGCCATGGTGGGGGCTTCCCTCGCGGCCTTGACCCTATATGACATGACCAAGGGAGTGGACAAGGGCATTGTGATCGAGACGGTCGAGTTGCTCGAAAAATCGGGTGGCAAGTCTGGCACATGGACCAAGCCCTGACACCCGCCCAGGTTTTGCGCTGACTCTGCCGCTGTCCAGCGCTATCCTGTGGACCTCCAACCGGGGCGCATTGCTCCTGGAACCTCTAATGTCTATGGACTCCCAAATGGATCTGAAGCTGATTCGCAACCTCGTACGCCTGATGGAACGAGGAGAACTGTCCGAACTTGAAATCGACGACCAGAAGGCCGGAATGCGCCTGCACCTCAAGCGAGGTACCGCATCCGAGTCCATGGGGCCCGTCATGATGGTTCCCCCCGCAGCCTCCATGCCGCATATGCACGATATGGGGGGCGGAGGCCATGCCCCGGTCTCGGCATCCACGGAAGAGGGGGGTCGACCTGCAGGTGTCATCGAGATCACCAGCCCGATGGTCGGAACCTTCTACCGTGCTTCCGGTCCGGATGAGGAACCGTTCGCCAGCGTGGGGTCACGTATCGATGACGAGTCGGTGGTTAGCATCATCGAAGCCATGAAGGTCATGAACGAAATCAAGGCCGAGTGCTCTGGTGAAATCGTTGAGGTCCTCGTCGAAAACGGTGAGCCCGTCGAATTCGGTCAGCCCCTGTTCTTAGTGAAACGCGCCTAATGTTTCGACGTATCCTGATCGCCAACCGAGGCGAAATCGCCCAGCGCGTGATTCGAGCCTGCAAAGAGCTCGATATCGAAACTGTAGCGGTGTATTCAGAAGCTGATGCGGATGCGTTGTATCTGCGCCAGGCGGATGAAACGATTTGCATCGGCAAAGCGGCATCGGCCAAGTCGTACTTGGACATCCCTTCGATTATCGCAGCGGCTGAAATTGCCGACGTGGAAGCCATTCACCCCGGCTATGGTTTCTTGGCCGAGAACGCACACTTCGCAGAGGTTTGCCGGTCTTGCCAGATTGGTTTTATTGGGCCCAGTCCGGAGACGATCGCGTCGGTGGGCGACAAGGCTCGCGCTCGTGAATTGGCTATTGCTGCCAAAGTTCCTGTGGTTCCCGGATCCGATGGTGCGATCAAGGACGAGGAAGAAGCCGTTCGTGTGGCGCAGGAAATCGGATACCCGATCCTGATCAAAGCCTCCGCCGGTGGTGGAGGTCGTGGCATGCGTGTGGCTAGCAACGAACCCAGTTTGAAGGCAGGCCTGCGCGCCGCACAAGCCGAGGCTAAGATCGCCTTTGGCGACGACACGGTGTATCTGGAGAAATACGTGGAACGTCCGCGTCACATCGAGGTGCAAATCCTGGGTGACAAAGAGGGGCACGCCATTTATCTGGGGGAGCGCGACTGTTCCATCCAGCGGCGTCACCAGAAACTGATCGAGGAAGCGCCTTCGCCTTCGATCAGCAACAAGCTGCGGGACAAGATCTGCGCCGCGGCCCTGCGCATGGTGAAAATATCCGACTACTACAACGCGGGAACCGTCGAGTTCCTGGTGGATAGCTCGGACAATTTCTTCTTCATCGAAGTCAACGCGCGTATTCAGGTGGAGCACACGGTGACCGAGATGACCACGGGCATCGATATCATCCAGCAGCAGATCCGTCTGGCGTCCGGGGAGTCCCTGAAGATTCGCCAGAAGGACGTTCAGGTTCGCGGACACACAATCGAATGCCGTATCAACGCGGAGGATCCTGCAAAGGACTTCCAGCCCTCCCCGGGACTGATCGAAACGTTCATTCCCCCGGGTGGATTTGGTGTGCGCGTGGATAGCCACTGCTATTCAGGCTACACCATCCCGTCCTACTACGACTCCATGATCGGCAAGCTGCTCGTGCATCGCAATACGCGCGATGAGGCCATCGCCACCATGTTGCGCGCTTTGAACGAGTTTGTGATCAAGGGTCCTAAAACTACGATTCCGTTCCTCATCGACATCCTGAGCCATGCGGACTTCCGCAGCGGCACCCACGATACGAGTTTCGTGGAGCGTCACTACAACCCGACTTCTAAGCGCTAGGGCGAACCCCCATGAAACGAGCCTTGCAGCACAAGTTCACCCTGTCGGCGATTCTCCTTGGGGGGTTGTTGAGCAGTGGTTGTTACGTCAATACGCAACGCTTCCCGCAACCCATGCCTGGGTCGGTGGAAGACCTGCCCGAAGGCGCTAGCGACATCTTCATGGCTGGGCCGGAGGAAATCCTGCTCATGCGCATTTCGGACCCCGTCTACGTGCGCCGTCCTGGGGAGAGTTCCAGCTTTCCGATGCACTTCCACAACAAACGCACCTACGTCACTCCGGGTTACTGGGTGCTGTGCGAAGCGAGTGGGCGAGCGGAGTTGGTTTTCATTACGCGCGGAGCGGAGATGTCCCTGAGTGGCAACAACACCGTTGTCTTGGGTTCTCCGTCGCGGGGTGAACCACTGGTGGCCTTCCTCGAAGTGGACAACGCGACCTTGTCCTTGTCGGCCAATGACTATGTGGAGCTTTTAGGCGGCGCCTTGCTTAGCGGGGAAGGCGGGCCCTATGTGCTTTCTCACCCCACCGATGAGGTGCTCGTGCTTTCCAACCGGTCCGCGTCGAGTGGGGTGGTGCGCTTCCTGGATGAGATCATCGATCTGGCTCCGGGTGAGACCGTTCACCTTCCGTTGCTGGCCGCGGGTGCAAGCCCCAGGGAACCCTCCATCGGATTCAAGCCCTTGCAGGCAGCGGGCTCGCGCTGGGTCCTGCGCGGAGCCGCCTCGGTCACAGCCCAGGGCGATCATTACTTGGACCTCATCGCGGACGGCGATCACGAGATCCGAGGCCAGGGCATTCGGTTGCGCCTAAACAATGGCGATCGCGTGGCCTTCGATGACCTCACCGACACCACGCGGTAATGACACCCCTTTCAGCCCTCCCGTTTTGGGGCATCAAACACCACTTTTTGCGCGCTCTGGGTCGTTCTAGGGTCGAAAGTGGGCAAAAGCAGCCCGGAAATGCTGGGCTGCAGCACTTTCACCCTATTGGGGTGGCGGCTGTCCGGTCATCGGTTCGATAGGGAAGCGATATGTGTGGAATCATTGGAGCCATCCGCAGCGATGGAGGAATCTTGAACGCTCTCATCGAGGGTCTTCGAGTCGTGGAATACCGGGGCTATGACAGCGCCGGTGTGGCGGTCCTGGATAAGGGCCAAGTCCTGGTACGAAAGAAGCAAGGCCGCCTCGAGAATCTCGAGGCCATCCTGGTGGACGGCGCGCTGGAGAACGCCTCCGTAGGCATTGGGCACACCCGCTGGGCTACCCATGGTGAGCCCTCGGACCGCAACTCGCACCCTCATCAGGGGGCAGCCGGCCGTGTCGCCATCGTGCACAACGGCATTTTCGAGAACTACTTGGAGCTGCGAGAGCAATTGACAGCCCAGGGCGTGAACTTCGTTTCCGAAACGGACAGCGAGGTCATAGCGCAGTTGATCGACTTGGAATTGCAGGAGGGCATCTCGCTGGAGTTGGCCATGCGGCGCTCCTTGCGACGTGTCGAGGGCTACTACGCGCTTGCCGCGATTTGTCAGGGCGCCGATGGACCCGAGTTGGTTTGTGCGCGCAAGGGGCCGCCTTTGCTCGTGGCCTTTACCCCTGACGCGGCCTACCTGGCTTCGGATGTGCTTGGCGTCTTATCGCACACGGACCGGGTCATCTATTTGGAGGATGGGGATATGGCCATCATGAAGCCTGGATCGATCCAAGTGACCGATTTTGAAGGGCAGCCCGTCGAGCGAGAAATATCCAAGGTGGATTGGACACCTGGCGATTCGGGGCTCGGTGGTTGGCCTCACTATATGCTCAAGGAGATTCACGAGCAGCCCGATGTGTTGGCGCGCACCGCGTTGGACCGCATCGACCTAAAGCGTGGTGATGTCAATATCGAAGGCGGGCAGTTCTCCGACGAATTCTTACAGGATGTGAGTCGGGTACAGGTCCTGGCTTGCGGTACGGCCTTGCACGCGGGCATGATCGCTAAGTATCTGATCGAAGGGTTGGCCAAGGTTCCGGTGGACGTGGACTACGCATCGGAGTTCCGCTATCGCGGACCGGTTTTGGTGCCGAATACATTGGCCCTCGCGATCAGTCAGTCTGGAGAGACCGCGGATACCCTCGGAGCGAGCCGGTTGGCCAAGGAGTTGGGCGCCAAAGTCGCAGCCATTTGCAACGTGACCGGTTCGACGCAAATGCGCGAAGCGGACCAGGTCCTCTTGACCCATGCGGGCCCTGAAATCGGTGTGGCCAGTACCAAGGCATTTACAGCACAAGTGGCAGCCGCCGTCCTATTGGCCGTGCGATTGGGCCGTGCCAAGGGCACATTGCCTGAGGACCAGGCGCGGACCATTCTCACCGAGTTGCGCGATTTGCGCACGAAGATGGAGCACCTCTTGAGTGAACCCGTGCGCGAACACATTCGCGCATTGGCTAAAATTCATGCACGCGCCAAGGGATTCTTCTTCCTAGGTCGGGGTGTGAACTTCCCCGTTGCCTTGGAAGGTGCCTTGAAGCTCAAGGAGATTTCCTACATGCACGCGGAAGGTTATGCAGCGGGGGAAATGAAGCACGGTCCCATCGCCTTGATCGATCCGGGCATGACCATTGTGGCGATCAACGCTCCCGGGCACGTGGCCGACAAGATGCGATCCAATATCGAGCAGGTTAAATCCCGTGGGGGGATCGCTTTGAGTGTGGGGTCCCACGAGGGGAGCCACAAAATCGCAGGTCAATGCATCAAGGTGCCCGAGACCAACGAGTGGTTGTCTCCTATCCTGAACACGATTCCCTTGCAGTTATTCTCATACTACATCGCCGACTTGCGCGGGTGTGATATCGACAAGCCGCGAAACTTGGCCAAGAGTGTGACCGTCGAATGAAAGTTCTCGTTACAGGCGGAGCGGGGTTTATCGGGTCGCATCTTTGTGAAGCGCTTTTAGCACGTGGCGATGAAGTCACCGTGCTGGATAACTTCAACGACTTCTATGATCCCGAAATCAAGCGTGGAAATGCGGCGCTTCTGACCGGCGCTCGCATCGTGGAAGGCGATATTCGCGACGAGAAACTGGTGAATCAGCTTTTCGAAGAGGGGCGGTTCGACGCGGTGGTTCACTTGGCGGCCATGGCCGGAGTTCGACCTTCACTTAAGGATCCCTTGCTGTATCAGGATGTGAACCTGCGCGGCACCATGGTCCTGCTCGAAGCCACTCGTTCGCGGCCGGGAACGCGCTTCGTGTTTGCTTCTTCTTCCAGCGTGTACGGGGGCAACACCAAGGTTCCGTTCCACGAGGACGACCCGGTTCTGACTCCTATTTCGCCCTACGCTGCGACGAAACGCTCTTGTGAATTGTTGGCATACACCCATCACCACTTGTTTGGGATACCGACCACAGGGTTGCGGTTCTTTACGGTGTATGGGCCGCGGCAAAGGCCAGAGATGGCCATCCATAAATTCGTGCGGTTGGTTCTCAACGGAGAACCCATCCCGTTCTTCGGTGATGGCTCGACGCGCCGTGACTATACATATGTCAGCGACATCGTCGACGGAGTCGTGCGCTCCATCGATCGTTGCGAGGGGTTTGAGATCTACAACCTGGGCGAATCGGAAACCACATCCTTGGCGGAGTTGGTCAAGTCCATAGGCGAAGCCTGTGGTCGTGAACCGATCATCGATCGCCAGCCGATGCAGCCGGGCGATGTGACCATCACGTTCGCGGATGTTTCCAAGGCCAAGGCGAAACTGGACTACAAGCCGGAGGTCCCGGTCTCGCTGGGTCTGGGTCGCTTTGTCCAATGGTATCGGGATGCTCACCCCTCCCAAAATGGGGCCTAAAACGATCACTGGCCACGAAGCCTCGCTCCTATCGCTCTGGGGCGGGCCAAATGCCTACTAAACTGCGCCCAGAAGCACTTTTTTTCAGCCCGGTGGTTTCACACTGAGCAATCTTGCATGAAGGCACCTCCCAGGGCTGCAATCTTTAGTAAGGTCTCCGTCCCTAAGGCGTCCCGCACTGGGTCTCCCAATTTTACTCCTGCTTCATCCCTGCACTCATGAAAGGCGTCATCCTAGCCGGTGGACTCGGTACCCGGCTCTATCCCCTCACCAAGATCACGAACAAGCACCTTCTGCCTGTTTACGATCGTCCGATGATTTACTACCCGATCCAGACCTTGGTCAATGCGGGCATCGAGGACATCATGGTGGTGACCGGTGGCAAAAAGTCAGGCGATTTTCTCTCCTTGCTCGGCAACGGAAAGGACTTTGGACTCAAGCACCTGAACTACACATACCAAGAAGGCGAAGGCGGCATCGCCGATGCGCTTGGTTTGGCCGAGCACTGGGCCCAGGGCGATTCGATCGCTGTGGTGTTGGGGGACAACCTGATCGAGAATAACATCGCGCAGGCGGTTAAGGATTTCCAAGAGGCGGGTGACGGTGCCAAGATCATGCTCAAAGAAGTCGAGGATCCGGAGCGCTTTGGCGTGGCATACATGGACGGAGATCGTGTGGATCGCATCGTGGAGAAGCCCAAGGATCCCCAGTCGAACAAGGCCGTTATCGGTATCTACATGTACGACGGTCGGGTCTGGGATATCATCAAGGACCTGAAGCCCTCCGAACGTGGCGAGCTTGAGATCACCGATGTTAACAATTGGTACATTCAAGATGGCACCATGACCGCTGACGTGTTGGACGGTTGGTGGACCGACGCCGGCACCTTCGATTCCCTGTTGTCCGCATCCCAGTTGGTCTCCGAAACGGGCGCCAACAAAATGGGCTGAAAGGTGTTTTTGGCGGCGCTCGATAGCCCGCCAAACGCTAGCAACAATCAAGCAACCGCTTCATGACGAATTCAGCGACCGAGGAATGCATCCTCGTTACAGGTGCCGCGGGCATGCTCGGCAGCCAGGTTATCCTGGGCGCGCCGGATGGCGTGGCCGTGATCGGAACGGATCTGGTCGAAGCCTCGGGCGTGAAAGCCCATGGGGTGGACCTGTCCGATCCAAGTGCCGTGACGGCTCTGTTTGCAGAGCATGGGCCTTTTAAAGGCATCATTCACACCGCAGCCTATACGGCTGTGGACAAGGCGGAGGAGGAACAGGACTTGGCCATGAAGGTCAACGCCACCGTTTGCGAGGTTCTGGCCACGGCCGCGGCCCAAGCCGGAATTCCTTTGGTGATCGTGGGCACGGACTTCGTCTTCAATGGCAAGGCGCGTGTGCCCTACACTGAGGATTTTTCCCCGGACCCGATCAGCGTCTACGGCGAAACCAAGTATCAAGGTGAAGTACTTGCCCGCCGCGCGCACCCTGAGGGCACGCGTATCGTGCGCACCCAGTGGCTGTATGGCCCCCGTGGCAAGCACTTCCCGGCCACCATGCTGGCCCTCGCCAAGGAGCGCGACCACCTTAAAGTTGTAAGCGATCAGCGCGGTTCTCCCACCTCCACCCTGGAGCTTGCACCCGCCCTATGGGACGTGCTGCAGAAGGGCGAGGCGGGTGTGTATCACGCAGCCTGCGAAGGGGACTGCTCCTGGTTCGACCTGGCTGCGGCCACGTTGGAATTGTCCGGGGTCGAAGGCGTGACCCTCGAGCCCTGCTCTACGGAGGAATTCCCGCGGCCCGCTCCGCGCCCCGAATACAGCGTACTTTCATGTAAGCGTTTGGAGGCCCTGCGAGGGGCTCCCATGGCCCACTGGCGTGACGCTCTCAGCACCTATCTCGGAAACTAGACCCATGACAAACACCCTACTCGTGACCGGTGGCGCTGGCTTCATCGGCAGCAACTTCATCGAAATGCTGGTGGCCGAAAGGCCCGATTGGCGCATCATCAACATGGATGTGCTGACCTATGCCGGCAACCTGGAGAACCTGACTAAGGTCGAGGGGCACCCCGGTTACCAATTCGTCAAAGGCGACGTGTCGATTCGCGAGGACGTGGCGCGCGCTTTCGACGCAGCCGGCTCCGATGGCCAGGTCTCCGTGGTGCACTTCGCGGCCGAGAGTCACGTGGATCGCTCGATCGCGGGTGGATTGCCCTTTGTGATGGCCAATGTTGTGGGCACTCAAAACATGCTCGACGAAGCTCGGGCTAGGGGAGTACACCGTTTCCTGCACGTCTCCACCGACGAGGTCTATGGCAGTTTGGGCAAGACTGGTTTCTTCACGGAGGAGACCAACCTGGCGCCCAATTCGCCCTACAGCGCGAGCAAGTGCGGCAGCGATATGCTGGTCCGCGCCGCTTTTCACACCCACGATTTCCCCACGCTGATCACCCGTTGTTCCAACAACTACGGGCCGTACCAGTTCCCGGAGAAGCTGATCCCGCTGATCATTGCCAATGCGCGCGAGGACAAGCCTTTACCTGTTTACGGCGATGGCATGCAAATTCGGGACTGGCTCTATGTGCAGGATCACTGCGAAGCCATCCTCTGCGTGCTCGAGGGGGGCACGCCGGGCGATGTGTACAACATCGGCGGGCACAACGAATATCCCAACATTGAGATAGTGAAGCGCATTCTCGAGCACCTGGGTAAGCCGGACTCTTTGATCACCTACGTGCAGGACCGTCCGGGCCACGATCGCCGTTATGCGATCGATGCTGGGAAAATAGAGCGAGAGTTGGGTTGGACCCCTCGCTATACCTTTGAGCAAGCCTTGCCTGAGACCATAGAATGGTACCTCTCCCAAGATGAGTGGCTTCAGCGAGTGAGGTCGGGCGCATATCGTGAGTACTACGCCGAGCAGTATGGCTCGGATACTCCCAACGTGTAGCATGGGTGGCTCGCGAGGCCATCTATCCCGTCAACCTCTGACGTTCTCTTGTCGATGAAAGCCTGTTGCATGTGCCGCCCGCTGGCCGTGTCCCCGTTCGAGTTGTTTTTGCCAGCTTGAGTGGTGGTACGCGTGGGGGAGGTGCATGGAGTCCTTAGGAAACTGCATGTCGATCCACAACACCCCGCCCGTCCACCGCTCCGTGTCCACCCTGTCGGGTCCCCTCGTTTTACTGGGGCTACTGACGTTTGTGCTGAGCGCGTGCTCCGCCACAATTTCGCCGGACAAGCGGATTCTGCAGCACCTGAACACGTACGGCTATGGCAAGGCCTACGCCGGTAACTTTCTCGAAGAGAGTTATGCGACCATCGGGGATACGGTCAAGTACCAGGACAAAAACCACCCCGGTGAGATTCGAGGCAACCAAAAGGTACAACCCGACGGGACCATCACCGTTCAGGAGATCGGAACCGTGCATGTTGCAGGTCTGACGCGCAGCGAAATCGAAGCCTTTTTGTCGGAACGCGTTTCCCTCTATTACACCGACAGCGCCGATATCTCCGTGATTATTGGAGCCAGGCCCAAGCAGTACTTCATCATGGGGGAAGTCGGCAGCGAAGGCTCGAAAGCTTTGAGCGGAGAACTCAACGTGTTCGATGCGATTTTGAAGTCACGGCCCAATAAGAGCTCATCGAACCTAGGGCGTGTGCGTTTGATTCGCATGGACCCGGTCGACCCGCTGATCATCCCGATCAACTTTAATGACATGTTGCGGGGTGATTCCACCTACAACGTCTCCATTCGTGAAAACGACATCATCTATGTGCCGCCTACCATGCTGGCCCAGTTCGCTTACTTCCTCGATGATTTACTCTTCCCTGTGAAGCAGGTCATCAAAGGACTCGGTGGTGCGTTCCTCGGCGGTGGGAACCGCAACAGCGGTCGTCGTAACAACCTCTTCTTTTAGTCCCCGCGCTGGGACCGCCCACACCTCAGAATCCCATGGCCGTAGAAGTCGAAAACACAAGTCAGGTCGAAGAGCTCCTCCGCGTGCTCAAGCGGCGGCTTTGGTGGATCTTAATCCCCGCTGGGATCATTGCCATTTTAGGCGTGAGCTACGCGATCGTCGTTCCTAAGAAATACGTGGCCAATGCCCAGGTCATGGTCTACGACCGGCCCGCCACCACGATCCGCGGTTCAGCTCCTACGACAGCTGAAGGTCGGGTGGCTTCCCACAAGCTCAAGGCCCCGCAACGCATTAAGTCCGTGCTTGGCAAGTTGAAGTGGCTGGAATACGAGGAGTTGCCCACAGAGGTGGAAGCTTCCGAATACCGCAAATGGATCTCCAAGAACATTTCGGTGAACATTCCTGCCATGGAACAGGATGTTCGGC
>JBLFXY010000046.1:0-16444 GCA_047611645.1 Glaciecola sp. | reverse complement strand
CCTGCGATCAGTAGCACGAAGAGCGCGAACGCATGTGCGGTGTACCGAAGTTTAGGAAACGTACTCATTGGACAAGGTGTGAGACTTTGTGCGGCCCGAGCCCACGGGAGGAGAATCGGAACCCCGGGCCAACATTTGGATTGAGAAGCCAAAGATACGCCCGAGAGCCAGACAACCCCAAGTATCTCAGAGGTAGCTAACTCTCGCAAGGCTACCCGACCTTAGGCCTCATTCTCGCCCTACCTCGCTCCAACTTGAGGCACTTGCAGCCCCCGAACAGAACCTAAGCCTACTGACCGGATCGTTTCGAGTTCGCAGTCCGTGGCATGAAATTTCCCTGGAGAGCCCTGGGAAAGACGGGAGCTTGGGCACGACGGGGACGGATCCCTCCCCCGGGATCATTATGTGGGGTAGGGACGAACACACCTCTCCCCCCCGTGACATTCACGCGCTTTGAGTCTCCCACAAAAAAATTCCCCGCAAGAATACGGAGAACTTAGGCGGGCGGCGCAGACGCTCTCGTTGTAGGCGATAGATGCAACTCGCTCGAACCTATTCAAAGAACCGCCCGTTCGCCCAAATGCCGAGGCGAGGGATGTCACGCCACCTTCACCTTGGAAAAGGTTGCAAAGGGTCCCGCCGTGGGCTTATTGCCCGCTATCTAACCTTGCGGAAATCGAAGATATATGGTTCGTTAGGTCCTATGACATTACACGATTCGGGCCACAGCCCCGATCCAGATTCAGCATCCCTCTCTGATCGAAACCATCTTGAAGATCAGGAACTAAAAGATCTGTTTTCGTTACTCTTCAAAGAGTTGCACCAACGTGCGCGGAATTCGATGGGGGTCGTGGCTCAAGCCCACACCCTGCAACCCACCGCTTTGATCGGAGAAGCCTATATCCGCATTCAAAAGTCGGGACCCAACCGATGGGACAACCACGATCACTTCTTGAAGACCGCCTCTCGCGCCATGCGTTGCGTTTTGGTCGACCACTATCGCAGCAAACATACTATCAAGCGCTCCAAGCAGCGTGCGGACATCGAAGTCGACATGATTGCAGAAGTTTTTGAAAAGCGCGCGGGCAACCTTCACGCCCTTGATTTGGCCCTCAAAAAATTGGAAACCACGCACCCTGAAATGGCCCAAGCTGTACAGCTTCGATTCTTTGGCGGGGTCGAGATGGGCGAGGTCGCACGAATTCTTGACATTCCTCTGAGAACTTTGGAACGTCGCTGGACAACGGTCAAAAGCTGGCTGAAGGCGGAGCTTTCTTGAGGACCACATATATTCTTGTCGGTCAAGGCCAGCTTCCCGGCCGGTCACGCTGATAACTTCGCACCGAAATCAGACCTCCGCAATTCTTCTCCCGAGCTACGCGATGCCCTTTGGTATCCACCAATAGCCTCCTGCTCACTTTCACGCACATGAGACGAATGGCATCAAACCCTGCGAGAGAACGGGAGTAATCAAATGGACTGGGACTCAATATTTCGACTGGTGGATCAAGCACGAGCCATGCCGGCGGATCAATGGCAAGCGTTCTTAGATGCGGAGTGCAAAGGCGATCCTGCGTTGAAGGCTGATGTGTTACGCATCCTGCAGGCCGAACCGGAAAAAGGCTTTATTGAACCACCCGGCCATGTCGCCGGGGGTATGTTCGGCGGAGGGCTTACCGGCAGGGAGTTTGCTGATTTTACGCTCCTGGATGAGATTGCCCGTGGCGGCATGGGTGTGGTGTACCGCGCCCGACAAAAGAGCCTGAATCGCACGGTGGCCATCAAGGTTTTGCCGCGCATTCAACGCTCCAAACCTGACACCTTTGAGCGATTTCTGCGCGAAACAAACGCTGCATCGAGCCTGCAACACCCCCACGCAGTCCCCGTTTTAGCCGCTGGAGAAACCGAGGGGATCGCCTGGTACGCCATGCCTTTCGTAGATGGCCACGACCTCGCTGCAGAACTGCAGGCACAAAAGGAAACACCCGACAAAGTACTGCTGCCCAGCTTCACCAAACCCACCTACGTGGCGGCCGTGGTGCAGCAGATTGCAGGAGTCGCTGAAGCATTGCAACAGGCCCACGATCTAGGAATCACCCACCGGGACATCAAACCGCGCAACCTGCTGCTCAACCAGGAAGCCCAGTTATTCCTGGTGGATTTTGGTCTGGCCAAAATCCATGACATGGACACTTTGACTGAAACGGACGCCATTCAAGGCACGCCTTTCTACATGAGTCCAGAGCAAGCGCGCATCTTGCGCATCCCTATCGACCATCGTACGGACATTTATTCCTTGTGCGTTGTGCTCTACGAAACGCTTTGCCTGCGCCGCCCCTACAACGCGGACAGCGCCGAAGGAGTCTTGGGGCAAATCGCCTCTGGCACCCACCTTTCCTTGCGCAAGGCCAACCCACGTACGCCGCGCGACCTAGTTCTCATTTGCGAAAAGGGCATGTCGCACAATCCTGCCCACCGCTACGCAACCGCCGGTGAACTCGCGGCCGATTTGAATCGCTTCTTACGCCTAGAAGCCGTCATAGCCCGCCCCGCTCCTCTCCACCGCCGAATCACGCGCTACGTAGTCCGGCACAAGCTAGCCTCCATGGCCGCCTTGCTGGTGTTCGCACTGCTCGGAGCCGTGTGGACCACTGACAAAGTGCAGGCCAAATCACGGCAGAATCAGGGTTGGAAAAACACCCTGCAAGCGAGCATCGCCGAAGAAGCCACCCCGATCGAAATTGGTCGCGCCGTGGGACTCTTGGCCGGATTCGATGCCGGAGGTCATACGCCTCCCGGCCTAATGGACTTAACGACCACGGTCCGTAATCGCTTGCAGGACCTTCGAACAAATTCCATCCGCGACATCGAGGACCATCTACAAAAGGGCCGCGGAGGCTATCTCGAACCAGAACGCTTCGGAACCTACCCTGTGCCGCCGTCCCTGCGAGACTCTCTCCAAGCCGTTGTGCTCGCCCAGGAAGCCCGCCTTGCTTTCCCCGGGGACGCAGAGCTCACGCGGCTTGCAGCTATCGAAAACGTATTCCCCACCATCAGTGTTCGACTGGCGCCGGATAGTGCGGCCCTTGAGAACCAAGCATCTGTGTGGGCCGTGCCGTTTGACCCTTACAGTTCTACCTACGGAGCTGCGCGCAGCTTGGGGCGCGCCCCTCTGACGGATTTTCCATTGGCGCCTGGCGAATGGCGCATCGTGGTATCAATCCCAGGCTACGGATTCGGCGAATACGATCGCATCCTCTCCAACGAAAACCAAAGCAAACCGATCCTCGCACGGGTACTGGCCACCGAACAAGTGCGCATTGGGATGGTGGAAATTCGTGTGCCTGACGATCTGTTCGATACCGCTCGGGAAACCGAAGGACAGGCCACGCGCTGTAGTTACGTCCTCCATTCGCTCCCCTTGCCACCCTACCTCATCGATGAAGCGGTCCTGACCAACGGTCAATTCTGGGCTTTCCTTCAAGCGACTGGCCAGGCCGCTCCTCGCACCTGGGGTGGGTTGTGCAACCCGATTCAAGCCGGATCGCCCACCGACTGGAAGCAACTGCCCGTGAGTGGCGTGGGCGACAAGTGGCTCGACCTTCCCGCCTTACGCATCAGCACCCTCGAAGCACAAGCCTGTGCGGAGTACTACGGCAAGCGATTGGCCTCCCATCACGAAATGGAGTTTGCGTTGCAAGGCCCCGACAAGCTGCGCTTCCCTTGGGGCGAGGGACCCCAGCCCGGCTCTTTTCTGGCCAACACGGCCGGATTTCGAGACGCCTCCCTCACCACCCAACGAGCCAAGTACCGGTCCGCAATTGAACAACTGCTGCCCGCCCGCATTGAGGGCTACCGCCACCCACCGTTCGACCTATTCCACGCCTACGGCAACGTGTCCCAAGCCACCTGGGGTCCCATCCTAGAAGGTCGCGTAGACACCATCGTCTACAACCCTCTAGAGCGCTACGTTTTCGGATCCGCCTGGAACGACCGCTCCCCCAA
Source organism: Glaciecola sp. (assembly GCA_047611645.1). Taxonomy (GTDB): domain Bacteria; phylum Planctomycetota; class UBA1135; order UBA1135; genus NORP259. Next base: position 12,439 of record JBLFXY010000046.1, on the reverse strand, counting down.
ACTCGACTTGTTCGCCCACGCTACCAAAAACATCTCGGACAACTACGTCTCCCTACAAACAGGTTTTCGACTCGCGAAAACCCTCACCCCTCTCCTTGATTCAAAATGACCGCAAAAGAAGTTGTCACGAAGTATCCCATCGTCGCCCTGCTCCCTAAGAATTTCAAAGTCGGTTGCGTGGGAGAAACAAGAGACACGATCAAAGTTCCGCTGGAGGCGCTGGCTGCCCTCACTGCAGACCTGGACTTGAGCGTAGTGAGCCCTTCAGACTTTGAGCAGACGGTCTACGGGGTCTGGAAGCAAATTGTTGACACGTATGGCAAACTGTTCGCTGACTATACCGCAGGAGTCGCCATCGAGGAATCTCGTCCAACCTGCCCTGAGACAGCGGTATGGGAAGTCGAGGTTGATAGACAATACGCCCATCCGTTTCTAGAAAAGGATAAGAAGAAGTACTTCGCTTACTCGAGATTCTATTCCTCTCCTGTGGGTGGAAAGTCTCTCAACACCGCCGCATCCATACTTCTCCAACAAGAGTAGCGATCCCAAGCGAATGTTTGAAGCTCTCACTAATAGCGCCACCAGGATTGCGAACCCCTTCCGAGGCAACGGGTATTCGGGGCCCCCTCTTACAGAAATAGAGTTTCGATTCCCTCAACAGTTCACCCCATGGCCAATCACTCCAAGCTTCCTTCAAATCAGTTTGGAAGCCGCGAGTTTCGGACCAGACTTTTTTATCAACGGAAGCCCGGTGCCTTACTTGCGGACTGGCCCATCCACTTGGGTCCTCGAACTCCCTAAGCTGCATACGATTAAAACTCCGGTGCAAGGGGAAGGAGCCATTCCAGGTTCAGAGGAACTCGTGGATTCTGACCAGCCCGCGCGTTCACTTCCAACCGTATGGGTTGAGGGTCATGAAGGCACGCTCGAAGCAATCGAGGCTAGACTTGTTAGCAAAAAGCCAACACCAATCTACCTGTACGACATCTTCATTAAGCAGTTTCGCGCCGTGTCCCCAAGCCTCCAGGCTAGGAATAAACAAGCAAGACGTAGAAGTGTGTTCCTTGAGATTGATCTGATCTTTCTATTCCACAGGCTAGACAAACTGACCCCTGACGAATCGGCATACGAGCATCAAATCGAGCGAATCGCAGCTCACTTCCGGGATCATTGCATTGAGGCATTGGTTGTAGAGTTTCTCAAAGAGACCTCTAAGGAAACGCTTGCAGAGGCCTCCAAGCAACTCATGATTCGATCCAAGACGCGTGCGGGTTACTGGGCTTGCGGCGTCAATTCCCTTCCTGCTGCCACTTGGGAGAGCCTTTGCTTGACTCCCAGCCAGGGCCTAAAACTAGCGCGTATTTTGGCTGCTATCTTCCGGCACAATCTCTATCCAAACAGGGTACCCAACCGGTTCCTGCGCGAATTGACGAGATGTGTTTTGCTGTTCGCCTCAGGAGGACTGCGCTTTCCACAGGACCCTACGATGGTAAATGGAAAACCTGTCCACTCGACAGAGTGCACCGCTGAACCCAATGGAGATATGTTCCGGGCCTTTGCGGAGTTTTCAGATGTAGCCATCGAAGAGCTGGCGAAGCTTCCCGAATACAAATCGGATCTCCAAATGTGGGAGGAAATGAAGCCCGCCTTGGTACTTGGAATCGAACTGCTCCAGAAGGTCTATCAGGTTTACCCCATGACTTATGGAACCATGTCCCACTCTGTGACCAGTAAAAACCTAGCCAGACTACTCGATGCGGGGATAGATCCACGACCCGATAGGGATGACATTGAGAAAGCGATCGGTCGCACGGAATTCCTGGCGAACCGCACAGCCTTCCAATCAAAAGTGCCTCCCTTAGGCTCTTTCTGGGGAGCCATCTGTTGGAACTTCGATCTTAACTCAAAATCCAGCGGAGCCCTAAAGTGCACACACACACCCACTTGCATACCGCAGGTGCATAACCCTGAAGCTTGATGGCTCACTCGAGCACGAGCTTACAACAGGGTTCATCTCGGGAATTCCGCTCCTCCCGAAGGAGGTACCCGTGGGCGCGCGGCTCTCGACACGCCCCTTTGGACCTGGCGCACACACAGTCCGCCGTCACGAGGGCGCCTCGGAAACCTATCAACTTCGTTTCGATTGACATTCCTGTGCTTCCTCCTTCAGCTGTTTCTTCGCGCCTCATTTCGTGGTCTCCGTAGACTCATGACACTTCCCATTCTCCGACTTGCCGGTGACTTCCTTGGCGATACGATTTATTTTCGTTCCTTACGGCGCTAGTCGACGATCACCTACATCGTCTCGCCCACAGGCACGCCGACGCGCCTGGCCGGGCTCGGTAGGAAACGATCGGCGCCGAGACCCTCGAAGCTGTTCTCGTAGATCCCGGACGCGCTCCTGCAGATCTTTGAAAACAACGAAATTGATCCGATGTACTTAACCCGGCTCTCTTTCCACGACGTAGCGAGTATTGGACCGCGCTAGCGCCCCCTACCGGTGGACCATCGGTTGGAAATCGAGGTGCCCTTCCCGCCAAATTGCCACCCCCATCCCCTGCGTCCCTAGGAGTGTGTCGGGCATAGAGGGTTTTGCCAGGAATCGTCCATCCATTTCAGAACAAGGCGGATTGCACCCCCTATAGTTGAACGCTATCGGGGGGAGATCCAACGCAGTGCCGGAATGGAGGGGCGGTTTCTGGCGAAATCCTCTATGCCCGACACGCTCCTAGATTTGCGCCTGCCCTAAAATTGGGCGGTCCGGTTCTATGATTGGTACACGCGGGTCTCCTTCCACTGCATAGTCAGGTCTTGGCCCAAGTCATGCATAATTTTTCTCTCCGCCAAAGTACAGTAACGGCCGATTTGATCGCCACCTCTTGCCACGCCTCCAAATGATTCGTTTTCGCAAGCTTCTTCGCAAGCTGATTTTATCCGCCGTTTCCCTAGGGCTGTTTTTTGTAGCCGCGGAAATAGTTGCGCGTGCTTTGGAGCCCGGACCGTTTTCTATCTTGGACCACTACCCTTATGTGGGTGACTACCATTCGGCAGACAAGCGTCACAACCCAGGTTTTGAAGGTCGTTGGGACGCGACTTGGTATGGAATCAACGCTAGGGGAATGCGTGGTCCGGAGATCAACCCTACGTTTGACAACGAGGAATTCCGTGTCGTCTGCGTTGGTGATTCCTGCACCCTGGGCAAGGGCGTTGTAGAAAGCAATACCTGGCCCCGCCTGCTGGATGGCAAGCTGCAGAAGGCATTTGTGGAGGGTGGTCAAAACCTGCGACCGCTGGTGGCCAACCTGGGGGTCAACGGCGCGGATGGCAAGGTCTACCGCGACCTGTTCGGTGAGATGGGCGTGGATCTCAAGCCGCACTTGGTCGTCATCGGCTACAACCTCAACGACTTTCCGAATTCTATGCGTGAGATCGACATTAAGGTCTACACCGAGTCGCCCTTACGGCGCTTGATGCCCGACAACTTTCGGGACTCGATGAACCGCTCGGCCCTGTACCGGTTTGCCCGGGCCACGTACTACGAAATGCGCCGGGCTCGGGATTGGAAAACGGCAGAAGGCTTGGCTGGGCGCGCCGCATCCGAGCCCATCAACTCCCCGGTTTGGGTCGAACAGAAGGGCTTCTTAAAAGATATTCGCGAGCGCGTCGCCGCCCAGGGCGGGCGCACCATGGTTTTGCTCTTCCCTTATGAGAGCCAGCTATACCTCACGAACTTCGACACCACGGCTATCGACCGGCTCAACACTTTGTGCGAGGAGCTCGACCTGCCTTTCGTCGATCTGGCGCAAAGCTTCCTGAACGACTCTAAGGTCACTGGAGAAACGTATTTCCTGCGGGGCGACCGCTATCACCCCAACCCGCGCGGCTACGAAGTCGTCGCTCAGGCCGTGATGGACAAGCTAGAAGAAAGGTCTTGGCTACCCAGCACGTCCAATTAAGGATTTCTCCCCCGCGTGTCGAGTCGCCCGTGGTCAGTTCCCGTTCCTGTGAAAAGCCACACCGTCATAGCGGAATGTACCGTCATCGGCGCCGAACCAAATGTCGCCATTGGTATCTTCTACGATCCCAAAGACCTGCCCGTTAAGGTCAAGGACCGACGTGAGGGGATCCTGTCCAGAGGACACTGACCCTATGTCCAAAACGTATAAAGACATGCCATTCGTGCCTTCCGCGCTAGTCCAAATTCGGCCGTCTTTGGTTTCGTAGAGGTAGCCGATGAACTTGGTGGAGTGTTGGGTGTATATCTTGCCGTCGTAACGCCAAAGCCCATCCTGACCGCCAAGCCAGATGTCGCCTTTTTGATCTTCGATAATGGTTCGGAAATTTTTAGGGGTCTGCCCATCCTGGGTGGTGATCGGCATAAACGTGTCTCCGTCATAGACGTAAGACTCACCCCGCGTCGCAATCCAAAAGCGGCCATCCCTGGCTTCAACTATGGCATTCACATCACCATCGATCAGTCCTTCTGCCGCTGTCAAGTTGCGGAAGACCTTCCCGTCGTAACAACTGATTCCTTTCTCCGTACCTATCCAGATAATCCCTTTCGAATCTTCAGTCAGGCAGAGGACGCGGTCATAGGCGAGTCCCTCCTTGGTAGTGAAGTTGACAAAGGAAGTCCCGTCATAGTGGTATAACCCCGCGCCGATGGTGCCAAACCAAAGGCCTCCAGGACTGTCTTCCAGCACCGCAAAAGTATGAAAGCGACGCAACCCGTCTGCGTTCATGTAATTGGTAAAGACGTTCCCGTCGAACCCCACGATCCCCTCCCAAGTGGCAAACCACATGTGACCGTTGCGGTCCTGCAGAATGCTGCGCGTGATGCTATGGGGTCCTCTCGTACTGGTGATCGCCCTGCTCTCCACAAAATAGGGGTCGTGATCATTGACCGCAATTAAGCAAATGGTGTGCTCAGGAAGTATTTGCGAAAAATCAGCGCTCTCGGATTTATCTTTATCTGCCTGCTTGGGCACGCTGCAAGAGATGACCACCAAAGGCAAGAGAAGCGCAACGTGGGTTCGCATGGAGGCATTCATCCCGTCAGGGTACCAAGCAATTCGCTCGGCAGCTGACCTTCGGTGTATTCCTGACTGTTACCCGTGGCTCCGGGGGAGAATCGTAATTGTTACAAATTGGGGGCTAGCGAAGTGATCCGACAATCCAGTAACAACTCCAAGCGCCGCTTTCTGACTTCCTTAACACTGCGAGTGCGTCAACCTCTACCCGATTACAACAAGCGTTCCGGTTCCTAATTCAGCTGGTAGGCCCCAAACCGAAATGGCCTATTCCCCTGAAGCCCCAGGCTTGATATTAAGAGGACTGAATATGCCAATTCATGAATCCGACTTTGGGTTCATTGCGAACATCCAGCGCCCCCCTACATTTCTCCTAGAAGCATTCCCTGTGGACCTTTCCAAGCTAAAAATCAATCGTGAGCCAAGCCAAGCGGTCGCACGCAAGCGCCCCGTATGGCGTTGGGTATTCTTAGTACTCTTCACGCTGACGGGCTGGTGGTTTCGTTCCCCGCTTGAGCGCTTCTTTGAGGAAGCACGCTTGCCCAAGGTACAAGTGGTGGAAGCCTATGAACCGGACGCCAGATCCCAAGCGATGGCGAGCGGCCTTTCTGCAGGCGGTTATGTGGTCGCGCGGAAACGGGCCGCCCTCTCGTCAGATGTGCCCGGCCGCATCGTCGAAATGAATGTGAGCGAGGGCAGCGTTGTCAAAAAGGACCAGGTCGTCGCTCGCCTTGCCCATTCCGAGCAGGAGGCACGTTTGGCGGTGGCTGTGGCCAACGTGAAAACCGCTCAAGCGGGAGTTGCTACCGCGGAAGCCCGCCTTTTCAGTTTGGAGATGGCATTGCCCGAGCTCGCTTCCGCGATCAATCGCGTCCAAGCGAATTTACAGAGCGCACAAGCGGAGGAACGTTGGTCAAAAAGTGAACTCGACCGCTACCGGAACCTGCGCTCGCAGAAACTGGGAAACGAAAGTGAATTCGACGGAAAAATCCGTCTGTTTCAAGCTGCGGAGGCCGGAATCGACGCTGCTAACGCGGACCTGCAAACGGCGCGTGCAGCCCAGAAGCGAGGGCGCGCGGAAGTCAGTGCTGCCCAGGCCAGCGTGCTCGAAGCCGAGTCCGTTGTGGCTCACAACCAAACTAAATCGGCAGAAGCGCAGACAATCCTGGACAAGACATTTGTGCGCGCACCCTTTGACGGCGTCGTCGTACTCAAGGATGCGGAAGTCGGAGAGGTGGTTAGCCCCAACTCACAAGGGGGAAACTCTCGGGGGTCGGTCGCCACTTTGGTCGACCTCACATCCTTGGAGGCGCAGGTCGAATTGCCCGAAGTGCGCATCAGCTCCGTACGCCTCGGCGGCACAGCTACCGTGTACTTAGACGCTTACCCGGACTTAGCACTTGCAGCCCACGTGGACCGTATTTGGCCGGCCGCCAATCGTCAAAAAGCTACGGTAGAAGTTCGCTTGTCCTTCGATGTACTGGAAGACCGCATTCGCCCGGAAATGGGCCTGCGCGTCGTTTTCGATGGCGAATCCACTATTGAAGCCAAGGGCCCAGAGCCTCCGTCAGGATTACGCATCCCAGAGCGTGCTCTCCTTCAGACGCCAACCGGCAACGGGGTCTTCGTACTGCAAGGAGAACGCGTGCGTTGGTTACCCGTCACAGAATTCGAACGCTTGGGAGGTCAAGTGATCCTGGGCAAGGGTGACGTAAAAGCCGGCGACCGTGTCGTGCTGTCACCCCCAGGTAATCTCTCCGACGGTGATCGAGTCCTAGTTCCGCAGCCATAGCTTTTCGGTATCACAGAATTCGTTGCTGAGGCGTGCGACCTTTTCGATTCACCGTATCCTATCAATACAATGGAAAATCCCATGATCGCCTGTAAGGGCTTGACGAAAATCTATCGCCGCGGCGGTGAAAAACTAGTGGTCCTGGATCACTTGGATCTACAGATGGAGGCGGGCCGTTTTTACGCCCTGATGGGACCCTCTGGATCCGGCAAGACTACACTGCTCAACCTAATCGGTGGATTGGATCGGCCCGATGGTGGAGATGTGGTCGTCGCTGGGTCCAACCTGGCGAACTTGACCTCAGGTGAGCTAGCCCAATGGCGGGCGACCACGGTCGGCTTCATTTTCCAAGGCTTCAACCTCATCCCGGTTTTGTCGGCCCTCGAAAACGTCCTTTTGCCGCTGACTTTGACTCCGCTCTCTCGGACTGAACGCAAAGAGCACGCGCGCCTTGCGCTGGAAGTGGTTGGCATGTCGGATCGCATGGACCACCGACCGGCTCAGCTATCCGGTGGCCAAGAACAACGCGTTGCAATCGCGCGCGCTATCGCGACAGATCCGAAAATCCTGCTGTGCGATGAACCCACAGGAGACTTGGACCGCGATTCCGCCGATCAAGTTATGGACTTGCTGGTGCGCCTCGGCTCCGAGTTCGGAAAGACCATCCTGATGGTCAGCCACGACCCGGCAGCCGCCGGCCGGGCTGAGCAAATTGTGAATTTGGATAAGGGACGCCTGGGAAGCATCGAGGCCCCCACCAAGGTCTAGTCCATGGAGTTCCTCACTCTGACCCGGCGTAACTTGCTGCGCCACCCATTGCGCACGTTGCTGACCTGTGGAGCCGTCGCATTGGCGATATTTCTGGTTTGCACCCTGAGAAGTCTGCTTACCACCCTTGAGAATTCGGCCGTCGCCGCGCGCAACGAACGCTTGTGGGTTCAGTCCGCGGTGAGTTTGTTCGTCTCCTTGCCCCAGTCGTATCAGACCAAAATTGAAGGGGTCGAGGGCGTGGAGCAGGTTTGCAAGTGGCAGTGGTTTGGAGGCATCTACAAAGAGCCAAAGAACTTCTTCGGGCAATTTGCGGTCGATCCAACCGAGGCCTTTGATCTGTATCCAGAATTAGAGGTGACTGATGGATCCAAACAAGACTTCTTTGACGACCGCCAAGGAGCGATGGTCGGTCAGGGTTTGGTCGATCGATTCGATTGGAAGGTAGGGGATAAGATCCCCTTGCTGGGCACGATCTTCCCCCACCCTGATGGTCCTGATGTTCCTTGGGAGTTCGAGATCAAGGGCATTTACGACTCGTCGACCACCAGCGTGGACAATCAAATGTTCATGTTCCATTGGGATTACTTTGCTGAGACCGTGGAAGCCGGTACGGGTGATGCGCCCGACGTGGGCACCTTTGTCATGCGCACCAGTTCGGGTTCTAATCAATCCAAGGTCATGCGCGGCGTGGACACGCTGTTCGAAAACGGCCCTCAAAAAGTGCAGACCACGACCGAATCTGAGTTTCAAGCCCAGTTCGTTTCTATGTATGGCAACGTGGGATTCTTCGTCGCAGTCATCGGTGGCGCGGTGCTGTTTGCCATTTTGTTAGCGGCTCTCAACACAATGTTAATGGCCTCGCGCGAACAAACGCGCGATGTGGGCGTTCTCAAAGCCTTAGGCTTTTCGGATGCACGCTTGTTCGCCTACATGCTGGGCCAGTCTTTCGCCCTTTGCTTGGTTGGGGGCGCACTCGGAATTCTGCTTGCCAAACTATTGGAGAAAGGCATCGCCAACGCTTTCGCGTCCATGCTGCCCAACTACACGGTCATGCCCGAAACCCTGGGTTTGGCCGTCGGCATCACCTTGTTGATCGGCCTGTTGGCGGGTCTGATTCCCGCTTTCCGAGCCCGTTCGATCATGCCCGTCACCGCTCTTTCCGACCGCTAAGCTCACCATGTGGATCCCTCTTTCTTACGCCCTACGGGGCCTTTGGCAGCGCAAGTTGACGACCCTGCTCGCCGTCGTGGGCTTGGGCACCGTAGTAGCGATTATCGCCGGCGTTCTAGCGCTCCAGCAGGGTTTTGAACGTTTATATGCCGATAGTGGCCGAGCGGACCTGTTCGTTTTCCTTCGTCCTGGTGCGAATAGCGAAGGCGAGTCGAACTTTCCCCGCGACAAGGCTCAAATCTTGATGAAGTCGGTGGCCGAAATAGCCAAAGACGAGAGCGGCAAGCCAATGGCCTCCATGGAGTGCTTCCTAGCCGTGCGTCGTTTCAAGGTGGACGGTGGCGAAACGAATGTGCCCATCCGCGGTGTGCAAGAGATGTCCTTTGTGGTCCGTGGGAGCGATGTAGAAGTGCGCGAAGGCAAGAAATTCACACCCGGATCCGATGAGGTCATCGTGGGTCGTGGACTGCTGGGCCGCATTCGCGGTTGCGAGTTAGGCGAAACCGTATGGATCAACACCACGCCCTTCCGAGTGGTCGGCGTTCTAGATTCCGATGGACCCTTCTCTTCTGAGATCTGGGGCGACTTCGATCGCATGTCGGACGCGCTCAAAAGAGAGAATCCCAACCGTATCATCGGAACCCTGGCCGAGGGCGTGGACCCGAACCAATTTGCCAAGGCCATGGAGAATCATCCAGAAGTTCCCGCCAAAGTTCAAAGCGAGCGCGAGTATCTCACCAGCCAAACAAGAGCACTTTCCGCGACCCTGAAATTCTTGGCAGTCTTGCTCGGAGCGATCATGGGAGTGGCCGCCGTTTTCACGGCGACCAACACCATGCTCAGCGCCTTGGCCGCGCGCACCCGGGAGGTTGGAACCCTGCTTTCAATCGGTTTCCGCCCCAGTGCCGTGTTTGTTTCCTTCCTGATCGAGTCCCTCATACTCGGGCTTTTGGGAGGACTCGTTGGCTGCCTGATGGTCTTGCCTATTCACGGGATTCAGACCGGAACCATGAACTTCGACACCTTTACAGAAGTTGCGTTCGCCTTCCGAATCACCCCCGAAGTGTTGACCACTTCAGTTTCCTTTGCACTTCTACTGGGACTGCTCGGCGGCGCCTGGCCCGCTTGGCGCGCTTGCCGCTTGCTACCCACCGAAGCCCTGCGTCGCCACTAGTCTTTAAACTCGGCTCCCCAGGCAGACGGTCTCCGGCTACGATCATTTAGCATCCTGCAAATTACGATGAAGCTGCTCCAAGAGAGCCTCACAGACTTCACACGCCGGAGCCGATCGGGCTCTGCACGTCGTGCAGATGCCCAACCCTGGTTTACCTACGCGGCCATCGCCGCTTGCATCGGTATTTTTGTCTCGATCCAGTTCGAGCAGGACCTGCAATCGTGGGATGCGCTCGCCAAGTACGGATACATGTCACCCGATGCGTTGCGTTCGGGCGCGGTGCAAGGGCTCTTCGCTCCGGTATTTGTGCACTTCGAGATCTGGCACGTCGGATTCAATATGTACTGGCTGTGGTTGCTCGGAAGCGCGCTGGAGCGTTCCATCGGGACTCCCAAGTACGTCGTCTTCTAGGCTCTCGCTGCTTACGTGAGTTCGATGGCAGAGTTCGCGCAAAGCGATCAAACGGGGATTGGAGCCTCGGGTGTCGTCTACACAATTTTCGGCTACATGTGGGTCGCACGTTCCCGCCGTCCAGAGTTCCGGGAGGTCGTCGACGACCGAACGGTACGACTGCTGGTTGGCTGTTTGTTCCTCTGCGTTCCACTCACCCTTCTCAACTGGCTACCGGTGGCCAACGCAGCACATTCTGGAGGGATTCTCTTCGGCATGGGAGCAGCAGCGTTTTTCGCCCTGCGCTACCGCCAACCGCTGTTATCCGGCGCCCTGCTCTTGCTCTTCTCCCTGCCGTCCGTGACTCGATTTTGGTGTCCTTGGTCGCCGTCCTGGCTGAGCGAACGAGCTTACGAAGCTCATAACGCTGGGCGCCCCAAAGAAGCGCTACGGTACTACGCGGAGCTGCTAGAGATCGATCCTGAGAACTCTTGGGCGTACAACAATCGCGAAAAAAATCTACGGACGCCTAGGGAATAAGAAAGCGACTGAAGCCGAACAAGAGCGCACCGATCGCCATGGTTTGCGCTGATTGACCTTCTGCTCTTAGCTCGTTTTTGAGCGCGAAACTCTGGCCTGCTGTTCCTCTGCGGCACGGGCAATGTTCCTCAGCATGCCCTTGAAAACTAGTCCGTGTAACGGCAGCACCATGTACCAATAGAGCAATCCGAAGAGGCCGACCGGATCGTACAAGGCGGTTTGGCGGATGGTCGAACCTTGCGGTGTGGAAACGACTTCGAATTCAAGCTGGGCGCGGCCCGGGATTTTCATTTCGGCTTGCAAGCGCAGAACATGGTTTGGCTCATGAGCCTCCACGCGCCAAAAATCGATGGCATCCCCCACGTGTATTTGTTCGGGGTTGGCGCGGCCTCGGCGCACGCCGACTCCACCTACGAGCAGGTCTAGAAAACCGCGCAGGCGCCAGAGCCAGTTGTACGCATACCAGCCGGTCTCGCCACCGATCCGCCGAATGGGTGTGAAAGCAATGTCGGCAGGCACATTCACGTCGATCGATCGCGAATCCGCTAGTCGATTTCCGAAGCGTACACCCACCCAACTGCGGGATTCGCCACCGGATGAAAAAGCATCGAACCAACGGCTCTCTGCAATTTCACGGTCTTCGTTGGTCAATGCGCTGGCAATCGCTGCGCTCATTCCGCGCGGACGTATGGCAAAGGCCTCAAGCGCGGAGGGGTCTTTTATTATAGAAGGGTGCTTAATTGATTGCACCAACTTACGGCCGACCCGTGCATAGATCGGTGTCACCAAACCAAGCCAAAGACTGGAGAGCCTAGGGGTCAGTACAGGGACACTTAGCATGGCGCGATGCAAGCCCCGTTGACGTGCATATTCGCGCATCAACTCCCCATAGGATATCTGGTCCGCCCCACCGATCTCAAACGTTCGGCTCTGCTCCATCGGCAGGTCAAGCGCAGCCACCAAATAGGTCAGCAAGTCGTCGATTGCAATAGGCTGCGCTTTCACTCGCACCCATCGTGGCGTGATCATAATCGGGAGTCGCTCTACCAAAGCGCGCAGCATTTCAAATGAGAGGCTCCCTGATCCGAGCACGACCGATGCACGAAACTCTAAGACAGGAACCCCTGATTTGCGGAGCAACTCCCCGACCTCATGCCGACTGCGCAGGTGCGCCGAAAGCTTGTTGCCATGGGCCAGTCCCCCCAGGTAGATGATACGCTGCACGCCGGCCTCGCGAGCCGCGTTTCCAAAGTGTGAAGCCCCTTCTCGATCACGTTCTTCGAAGTCCTGATCGGACCCCATGGAGTGGATCAGGTAATAAGCGGTGTGAACCCCGGCAAGCGCCTCACGCAAGGTTTCGGGCTCGAACACATCCCCCACCACCACTTCAATTTCGGAGCCTATGCGGTCGGCCAGTGCGCCACCCCTGCGGGTCATGCAGCGCAGCAGACACCCTTGCTTGGCCAACCGTGGCCGAAGTCGGCCACCGACGTAACCGGTTGCGCCGGTCAAGAGAATGCGTTTGGCTTGTGTCATTGGATGGGGTTGCAGGTTGGCGATCGGGTGTGATCA
>JBLFXY010000045.1:0-16540 GCA_047611645.1 Glaciecola sp. | reverse complement strand
GCGCCTAGCGGTCCGCAGACCGCTAGGCGCACCAGCCTACTTCCAGTGATGGCCGGAGAGATGCTCCAGGTCTTCGCCGTCGAAGTACGTCTTGCTGAACTCTTGTGCGAGTGTACGAATGCTAGCGGCGTGATCGGCCTCGACGGTTTGCTTGCACTTCATGGCGGAGACCGTGATGGCGTGCAAAGTCGCGAGCTGCTTATGGTACTTGGCCATGGCTTCCGCATCCGCGGTGGCCTTCGGCGCCTTGATGCGCTGCGCCATCCAATAGGAGGCCACATTCTCCTGGATCTGGCTGGCGTGCTGCTCCTTGGTCATGATCCAGCGCACCATTTGATTGCGATCCTGGGCTTCCGAGCCTTCGAGCGATTGAATTTGAGTCATGGCTTTTTTGATCGTGGCCACGTCTTCCATCCACATGTCGATGCGCATCTTGTCCGCGTAAATTCCACAGGGCACCTGGCAGTGCACGGGCGCAGAGACCATCGGACTTGCGGAGGCGGCCGGCTGGGCGCTACTGGCACTGAGAAAGAGTGCGGCAAGACCGCCGAGGGCGAGAAGTTGAAGTTTCATGGAATGGTCTGGGTTGGTGCGACGCAAGCCGTCGCGATTCGCAGGGATCAGAAGCGCCAAACTAGCGGTTCAAGGCTCCTGTATATGCGAACCTCTGCACCTTGCAAGGCTTAACCCGGTGCAAGGTTTCGCTTATGCGAGAGATCCAACCCAGATGATTCCTAAGGCCATATGCGCCTGTGGTTCTAAGTCCGGATTTGTCGGACTTTTGCGTCGACTCGGGTCCCTAGCCCAGCACATTCCGACAATCCGTCGACTGGGGCTTCCCCCCCCCAAAGACCTGTTGAATTGTCCCACGAATGGAGCCCTCCCCGCCCCCTCCTAAAGCATGCCGCGGCAGCGGCGGCAGTGGCGTCTGCTAGGAGCTGGCGCCTTTGCTCTCTTGCCACGCGGCAACGATGTCATCGGCTCGCTCCTTTTCTGCGAGCGGGACCCCAACCTCGGTCGTGCCCATCTTGAGAGACATGCCGAACTCATCGGAGAGTTCTTCTCCGGCAACCCGCGCATGCAGGCCTTCGCTCAGCAATAGGCCGCACAGCAGTTGGGCTGCAGCAAAATTGGAGGCGACATAAACGGTCACCAAGTCGGTATTTCCCATGACGATCCAGCTATATAATTGGGCCCCAATGAACCTGGGGCGATAGGTGAGGGAGGATATCTTTCCTGCGCGTCTGCGAACGAAACGTCCCCTCCCGGATGATGATTCGACCCCATTGTATCATGCATTGACAAATCGCAGGTCCAAGGCCAAACGATTGAGCGCTCCATCCCCATTGCCTGCGCACCCTAGACGCCCACGATCACGGAAGGCCGCACGATGGGGCATTGCCGGGCTGAAGTATTTTCAATCGGGCGCAAGTCGTCAGTGACGATAGAACCGTCGTGGTCGGTTGGAATCTAGACAGAGACTGGAGGCCTTTTTGGCAATATTCCTTTCTATCGCGATGACCACAGTCCGACGGACGGTGCCCCCACGGCCCCAACCAGTATCGCACTCGGGCAGTGCGGATCACGTTTATTGGGGTGATGGCAGGCGAGCACCCTCTGGGATTATTCGGGCACTATCAGTTCAAAGGACTTTGAATCGAGCACCTCGCCATTGACTAAAAGCTCCACCAAGGTCGGACCAGAATAGTAGCGACGGGTGGTGACGGGCTTGATATGGAAGCGGTGCTTGGCCAGTTTGGTTTGGCCGGCAGGCAGCGCAACTTGGCTTCCTTTGTGGACCCTGGCAGCGGGCTTGCCGTTGGCTTTGATCCAGTGGAAGCGGTAGTCGACGATGAGATTTTGAGCGCTGGCGCTAGTCGATTGCAGATCAACTGCGATCGAGAGTGTTTCGCCCAGGATCAATCGCTTTGTGGAGGGACGCATTTGCACTCGACCTAGTTGCGGAGGGCTGAAGCCTAGGATGCTTAGGCAGCGTGGGTTTCCGGCTTTGACCAAGGTGCGGCAGGCGTGACGGATAAGTTTCCGGCGCGGGGCGGGGGCGTTCTTCGACCAGCCTTCGACCACATCGAGCATGGTTTCCGGATGATCCTTGCAGATGTCGTTGAGGTTGTTGGCCACCGAACGGCGAACGTATTCTTCAGGGTCGTCCTTCAGCTTTTCGAGCAGCGGCAAAATCGGGGCCGGATCCGCAATGAAGGTTTTGATCTGCGGCGCCCACGGCAGGCGCGGACGCGTGCCCTCGGAAACCAAGCGCCGCACGTGCACGTTGGAATCGTCGACCCAGGTGTGCAGAAGCTCCATGGTGGATTCGGTGTGATGCTCCAAGAACGGCCGAATACCGAACTCGGAAGTGAAGCGTTTGGTGACCTCGTAGAGCAATGCGAGGGATCGCTCTGGATGGTCGACGCCATGGTCCACCACCAGGCTATTGATCGAGAACATGGGCCATCCGCTCTGCAGATCATCTTCGCCGAGCTCGGGCGTGGCGCGGATGGCTTCGGTGAGAATCATCAGGGCCTCCCCCATATCATCGGGCAAAGCCTGGCGCAGAACCTGCCCCACATGGTGGGCGCGAGCCTTGAGCTCCAGGGGCTCCAGCTGATCGACATAGGACGCGCGGTAGGCCTCGGTCGGAAACTCTGGCCACACGTCAAGCACGCGTGCGCCCAGCCATTCGGCCACGGAATCATTGATCAGGTTCTTGAAGGGTTCGGCCATAACTTGGGTGCGGTTCGAGCGCTTTCAGGACCCGCAGAATACGCCACCAACAAATTCCCTGGACCGCATGCTAGCGAGGGACCGGTTTCGATTAGGAACGGGGTCCCGGGATCGTGCTTCAATATAACAATGCGCTGGCCGGCTAGCGCGGCAGACGGAATAGGATGCGCCGGCGTACCTGCTTCGAACCGCCGAGCCAACCGTTGGGTGCTGGACGGAAGCGCCAGGTGGCTAGCATTTTTTTGGCGGTCCGATCCAGGATGGCATGGCCGCTCGACTCCACGACCTCCACCAGGACCACGCTCCCGGATTTATCGACGGTGAGCCGCAAAACAACAGCTCCCTCCTGCTGGCGACGCCGGGCTTTCGACGGGTAGCGCGGCTCGGGGCAGAATTCGGTGAGGAGCTGGGGCGACCAGTTTGCAGGGGCGGGGGAGGCGGCTGGTTCGGTAGGTTCTTGATCGGACTTAGGCTCGGGCTCGACTTCGGGCTCGACCGGCGGCTCGACCGGCGGATCGGCCTCGGGCAGCAACTCCTGTTTAGGTTCTGTAGGCTCAGGGTCCGGTTGCGGCGCTTCCAAAGCCTCCTTGGCCCGGGCATCCTGGGATCGCTCCTCTGCAGATTCAGGCTCCGGCGCCTTGTCCGCAATCTCTGGCAACCCCCCATCCAGCGCATCTTCGGACTGCGGCCACTCCTCCACTGGGGTAGGAATGGGCTCCGTGGTGTCCAACGGTTTGGAAATTTCCGCCTCCGGGAGGCGTCCCTGAACCATTTCAAAGCGCAGTTCATGCACCGCAGGAGGCTTCTGAGCCTCCCCCCGGGAGAGCGCAAAGGCCCCCAACCCTAAGAGGGTCGGGATTGCTACGAAGACCGCTAAATGCACGGAAACAGACAATCCGATGGGTTTTGCCCAGTAATGGCTGGGGGGTCCGGGGCGGTGCGATGACATAGCAGGGGGGGGCGGAACGGACCCGGTAAACGGAACGCTCGCGTGAGGGTTCAGTCTGACCCATACCCAATTCTTTATGGAGGGTTGATTCCGATCAAGGCCTTAAACGAACCAAATTGCCAGGCTGTCGCCCCTTCTGTACCCGCCAGCGAACGCTGGAGTACGCGGGCCGAAGCAGCCAGTGACAAAAATACGGCCCCCTCAATACGCGCGCAAACGCAAGCGACAAAACAAACCTTGGTTGCCATTTTGAGGCGTTTGGACCCGTGGGGTCGTACATCCCTGACCGGGGGCAGATTTTCTGTCCAAGTCGTTCCCCTAGAACGCGCTCAACCGGGGTTTGAGCCCTCCCATTCATCGGTGGCTCTGCCCATTCCTAAACAACCATGAAACCCAACATGAAACCCTCTCGGACCACCCTCGCTTCCCTGAGCCTGTTGACCACCATCGCCTTAGCAAACGACCCCGCCGACAACGCCACTTTGGACCAGGACGCTGCTGTGATGGCCGGGTCCCAGGACACCTGGACGGGAATCCGGCAGTGGATTGGATCGGGTCAAGCCTACATCATGCTGCGCACTCGCTTCGAAAGCGTGGACCAGGATGGGTTCACTGCAGACGCCCACGCCTTGACCATCCGCACACTGCTTGGCTACCAGCTTGGCAACTACGGCAAGATCTCTGGCGCACTGGAATTTGAAGACGTGCGTGCCATCGGCAACGGCCGCTACAACAGCACAGACAACGGTGTCATCGACCGCCCCGTCGTCGCCGATCCCGAAGGTGGCGAAGTCACCCAAGCGTTCATGACCTACGCTTTCAGCGACACTCTGACCGCCAAGGTCGGCCGCCAGCGCATGATCCTCGACAACGCCCGCTTCATCGGCAACGTGGGTTGGCGTCAGAACGAGCAAACCTTTGATGCCGCCGCTCTCGTGGGCCAGCCTGTCGGTGGCGTGCACATGGTCTACGCCTACGTTCAAAA
The DNA here is from genome assembly GCA_047611645.1 of Glaciecola sp. Taxonomy (GTDB): domain Bacteria; phylum Planctomycetota; class UBA1135; order UBA1135; genus NORP259. The sequence continues at coordinate 11,867 of JBLFXY010000045.1, read as the reverse complement.
CACGAACAGGATTTCCGAAGAGAGCTCTAGCGCCGGCAACTTTGGCTCCGAGTCCCACGTTCTGAACCTATCTCACGATTTCGACGGCATCGGCAAGCTGACCGCATACGCCTACTGGCTCGATTTGGCTTCCGCTGTGAACTCCACAGACACTTTCGGTGTGCGCTTCACCGGCAAGCACAATATCAGCGACGACACTCATCTGCTGTATAGCCTCGAGCTTGCCCAGCAAGAAGACGCGGGCGACAACCCGAACAACGTCGACGCTGGCTATATGATGGCCGAAGTGGGTGTGGCGCTCGATGCCGTGACCATCAAGGTCGGTGCAGAAATCCTCGAAGGGGGTGCAGCCGACGGCGCATTCATCACTCCCCTGGCCACCCTGCACGCGTTCAACGGTTGGGCAGACCAATTCCTAATGACGCCCGCCACGGGCCTCGAAGACGCCTACGTTGCCGTTTCCGGCAAGGTCGCCGACGTTTCCCTCATGGGCGTGTTCCACGACTTCTCCTCCGAGTCTGCCAGCAGCGACTGGGGTACTGAATTGGATTTCCAAGCCAAGTACCCGCTCAAGGAAGGCCTGGACGTGGGAGCCAAATACGCGGACTTCAGCTCCAAGGACGCAGGCTTCGCCGACACCACAAAGATGTGGCTATGGGTAGCCATGTCCTTTTAGTCTCGCGATGCATTTGCGCGCCTCGAGACTCAGGCCCCGAGAGAGGGTCTCCTGCACTGGAGGTCTCGGGGAGAGATTCCAGGGCCCGGTCGAAAATAACCTAGTTCTTCCCAACCCGGCCCGGGTTCCTTCGTTGTGGGGGCTCAAATCGGGTCTCCGCGGTGCGTGCCAGCATCGGAGCTCCCCCAGGAGGCATCGGCAGAGAGTATCCTCTGCCCTTCCGAGCCCCGGTCCATTCCCCCACTGGCCCCGACGACCCATACCGTGACGACCTTCTCTCTCGCCATCCTGGCCCTTCTTCCCGTCCTTCAGCAACCTGCAGGGCCCCCACTCGATGCGGACCCTGAGACCCCGACGGTGATCGTTGAACCGGCCGAAGAAGAGACCACTGTACAGCGCTCTCGAGCCCAGCTGCCCACGATCATCGACGCCGAGCAGCTCGCCCAGCGCAATTACCGCACCTTGCCCCAAGCCCTGCGCGAGATCCCGCAGGTCATGGTTCAAGAGACCGCCCACGGACAAGGCTCGCCCTACCTGCGCGGCTTCACTGGATACAACACGCTGCTGTTGGTGGACGACATCCGCCTGAACAACTCGGTCTTCCGCTCGGGCCCCAACCAGTACTGGAACACCGTGGATGCCCTGTCCCTGGACCGCTTGGAGGTCGATCTGGGCCCCTCCTCTTCCCTGTTTGGATCGGGCGCCGTGGGAGGCGTCGTGCGCGCCTACACCCGCTCACCCTATGGCGAGGTCGGTCGCCCTTCGGGACGCATCGCGTACGAATTTTCCGAAGCGGGTCGCTTCCACATCATGCGCGCTGAAAACTCTTTCGTGGGCGAGAACACGAGCGTATTACTCGGCATCACTGCAAAAGACTTTGGCGATGTGCACGGTGGCCGCGAAGTCGGGCTTCAGCCGGGCACGGGTTACAACGAACTCGATGCGGACCTGAAGGTCGAACACTGGCTCGACGACGAATCCCTGCTCGTGTTCGGGCACCTGCGCGTGGATCAAAACAATGTGCCGCGCACCCACAAAACCGTCAATGGTATCGATTGGGAGGGATTGACCGCCGGCTCGGATCTGCTGCGCAATCTGGATCAAGAGCGTGAATTGACCTACCTGCAGCTGCGGCGCGCTGGGCTGCAAGGCTTGTTTGATGCCACCACCACCAGCGTCTCCTGGCAAAAGCAGTCCGAGGAGCGGCATCGCATCAAGAGCGATACCAGCCAGCAATTCCAAGGTCTGGATGTGGACACCCTGCAGGTTTTCCACCACATGTTCAACAACACGGATTCGGGCCAATGGAGCTATGGGGTGGACTTCACCCAGGATTGGGTGGATTCGTTCCTGGACAAGGGTGCGGCGCAGACGGCGGCGGATGACATTCAAGGTCCCGTGGCCGACGACTCCGGGAACCAGACTTTGCATGTGTTCGCCCAGGACCGTTTTCCAGTGAGTGAGGACACGCATTTTATTGCCGGCGCGAGCTACTCGCGGTCCGAGGTGGATGCGGATTCTGTGCGCGACCCGGTGCTCAATACGCGCACCTCATTTTCGGAGAGCTACGACGCCACCGCGCTCAGCCTGCAGTTTGAAAGCGTGGTTTCGAGGAAGAACTCGCTCGAGGTCTATGGCGGCATCTCCCAGGGATTCCGCTTGCCGAACCTGTCCGATTTGACGCGCTTTGACAGTGCGCGCACCGGCGAATTCGAAATTCCCTCGCTCGATCTGGAGCCGGAGAAAGTCACCGGCCTGGACTTCGGCCTGCGCCGCACCCAGGGACGCGCCCGCTACGACCTGAACGTGTTCTACACCGGCATTGAGGATGGAATCCAGCGCTTCCCCACGGGTACTTTGAACGGGGACGGGGACGCTGAAATCACGAAGGGCAATATCGGGGATGGATACGTTTGGGGCTGGTCGGGCCTGGTGGATGTGGACCTGACCCCAGCATGGACCGTGCATCTGGATGCCGCCTACCAATACGGGGTTCAAGACACCTTCCCCACCAGTGCCCCGGTCATCGAGCGCGAGCCCATCGATCGGCTGATGCCTTTCACCATGCACGCCGGCATACGCTGGCAGGCGCCCGCCAATTTGGGCTGGGGTGAGCTCATGCTGACCCACGCCTCGCGCGCCGACCATCTCTCCACGCGAGACCAGGCTGACACATCGCGCATACCGCTGGGCGGCACGCCCAGCTACTCGGTTCTCGACTTGCGTTTTGGCAAGCGCTTCCACAATAACGCAGACGTTATGATAGGCATGGAGAACCTGCTCGATGAGGACTATCGCATCCACGGTTCGGGGGTGAACCGTCCGGGTCGGGGATTGGTGTTTGGGCTGGTCATGCGCTTCTAGCGGCCCTTGGGCAATCGAGCTTTTAGCGGTCCAAAGTAGGAAAAAAAGCCTGGACTTTTTTCAAATTCTGGATGGGGTTGCCGCTCTCGCTTGCAGCGGGTGCTGCACTTTTTTCGCCCTATTTTCCCGGGTCCTCTTTCTCTTGATCCTCGTCTTCGTCTTCGTCTTCGTCTTCGTCTTTATCTTCGTCTTTGTCTTTCAAAGGACGGAAGAGACGCAGGCGAGCCAGAGTATCTCCACTAGCCTGGGTGAGCGCGGCTCCCAAGGCTCGGTACTCGCCTTTTGTATGGACTTCGAGTGCTGCACGCGCCGCTTCTGCCAAGGACAATCCGCCCTCTTCCGGGGCATCACCATCCGTGCCCTTTGCCTCGGCGAGTTCCTTCAGCTTTTCCAGCCACAACGGATCGCGGGAGATCCCCATGCCCACAACAGCCGCAAACTTGTCCTCGGAAGAACCCTTCGCCAGCACCTTCTCGATAGCGGAGCTCACATCAGCTTGTTCGACTTGCCAACCCAAGCCGATCAACGCGTTGCGGCGCAGAAGCTCGTCGCGGGTCTGCTTGGCAGACTTCAACAGCAATGTGCGCGTGCCCTTATCTTTGGCTCCGCAGGCGGCGATCGCGCGGAGCAGGTTCTTGCGTGCGACCCCGTCTTTTTCTTTTTTGAAGGCCTTGGTGAGACCTTTGAGGGCTTCCGGAGCGGCGAGTTGCTCCATGGCCACCGCGACTTCATTCTTGAGCGCGTCCTCACCGGCACCGACGAGACTATCCAACACTTCCCAATAGCTAGCGGGGGAGGCCAATCCCACGTAACGAATAAGAACGATCTTGGTAGCGGAGCCGCCCCTGCCACCCCTGCGTCCACCGCCTCCGGATTTAAGAGACTGCGCAATATACTCGCGTGCCTCCGGTTCGTCCGCCGCGGCCAAACGTCTGTAGGCATTCACCAAGTCCCCGCCCTTTAGCATGCCCTTGCGAATATCCTTGATGAGCTCCAAGGTCTCGTCACGGGTGGGCGGCTGCGCGCCCGCGTCACTGTCCGCACCGTACACACCGTCGGGAATCCAGCGCCGAGGACGCTTGCTCTTGCTCGACTCCTGGCCGGCGTAATCAGGGTCATTGCGACGACCGGCCTCGTGGAAACACCACTCCAATTCACCTGCGGTGACCTCGTACGGAACGGAAATCAAAACCTTGCCATCCCCATCCAGCCAAACGTGCTGGGGCGCGACCACATGCCCCAGTGCATCGGGCTTGAGGATCGTGCCATTGACCTTGCCCTCGACCGCACGGTGTTGCTTACAGGTGATAGTTCCCAGGTGCGAACATTTGCCACTGGTATTGTGGCGAGCCACCGAGGCCACCAAGTTCACCGTCGATCCGGAAAGCTTGAGAATCGTGCGGTCGCCGTACACGTCCTTCACCATGCGATCGTTGCCCCGTTCGTTGTCCATGTTGACCGCGAGGAAAACCACTTTGGATTCGGCTTTGGCCTGGGTGAAGGCGGCTTCGTATTCGGCATTCCACTTCACGCTCCCTGCGACTCCACCTGGAAAAACAAAGGCCATGCAAAGCGCGGCCAGTGTCAGGAGAGAGAGGATTCGAATCGAATGCTTGGGGGAGTCTTGTAGGGTGCGCATGGTGTCATTCCGGCCGACGGGGTTAATTCTGGAAACCGACCGGGGAGCGGAGGGTTCCGGACAAAAAGCCGTGCTAAAGAATAGTAGCAACCCGCCCCATGACTGGCATGGGCTGGGGGTGAGGTTTACACATCCCCCACTTTCTGTTTGCCCTCAGGGATCCTTGGAGGCATTCAGGGGCCCCTAAAGTCCCTTAGAGGGGAGCACGCCGAATGCGCTCACGAACGCGCGCCAGGAACGGCTCCCAATCAAAGGCCACACCGGGATCCACCTTGTTGCGCTGCACGTGGTAGTGACCCAGAATCCCCCCGAAACCAGCGAAGTCTCCGTCGCTCAACACCCGGTCGGACACCTGCCCGGACGCGTCCCTGGGTGCATCGGGCTGCATACGCGGAAAAACCTGACAAAGCACGGCGCTGAGCCGAATCAGGGTTTCGTATTGCTCAGGGGTGTAGTCGTACATGAACCGATGCTCCCCTTGGATGACTCCCTCCAGTCGGAAGTCACGTTGGGGTCGTGCGATAAAATCTGGCGTGCGCACACCTCCATCCCCGAGCCAGGTGGGGAACTGGACCCGCAGCCCATCCGCATCGCGCACATACCAACTTTCCATCTGCCTCAGATTGCGCCGGCCCCGCCCGCCGATGTGCGCGATCTCTACGCCGATGGAACGCGTATTGGCCTTGGTCGCGTGCCAGCACTGCTCGCGTAAGTCCACCGTTTGGTAGAGGGTGCCATCCACATCGAGCATGAATTGCACGGACAATCCACGATGGTCGTGCAGGACTTTGAAGCAGCTTTGGCTCGCTCCGCAGACGTCGTAGTGCAGCACGAATTGATCGACGACCTCGCCCAACTGTTGCACGCTGCGACTGTCCGCAGTCACCAACTGGGTTCGGTTTCCATCGCGTGAGACACGACCCGGATCGTAGCGCAAGGTACCCGGCGCGGGGCTCTTCTCCGGTTTGGGCTTGTTCACAAAGTGGCGCTCGGTGCTGTAGCCATTGTAACCGTTCGGTTCCGTCCAGAGCACCACGGGCGCGCCGATAGAAAACCGTTCACCACAAATCACGATTTCCTGTCCGATGGATTGAACTGCGGCTTCGATTTCGATCGGATCGGTCCTCGGACCTTCAATCGGGTTCGATCGGCACGCAAAAAGGGCCAAGGAAAAACCGATCAGGAGAGCGTGCGTGGTTCGATTCTGAATTCCCATAGAAGCATGCTAGCGAAACCGCGCGGCCGGAGCGGGTCTCAGAAGCGCTTCATCCCAGGGAGGGGATTGAACCCCTCCCCCGCCAACCAATGAAATGCGCCGGCTATTGCCCTGCGCCGCGGGCGACGGAATCCAACCAGTCCAGGTGGGCAGCGCGACGGTGGTCCACGCAGCCGGCTCGAAGGGCGCAGCTGATCAGAGCTGCGCGGGCGGCGTCATCGTCCGCATACCTCAGCAAGGCCATGGCCACGGCCTCCGCATCGGCCAAACGTCCACTCGCCAGCAGAGCGCCGTAACGCCGGGCCGACATATAGCGCAGTTGATGGGTGAGGCGTTCGCGCACGTCCGCAGCGATTTCTTCGGGCGTTTCGGGGCGCTTCGGCTTAGGGCCGCCCATGGAGACCATCGGGACCGCGGGTACGCCCTTGGACTGCGCGGATTTGGGCACTGCCATCGGGATCATGGGCACCGCTTGCGCTTCATTGTCAGCCTGCTTAGTCGGTTTGGGGCCGGACATGGGGATCATCGGGATGGCCTTCGGCTCCTGGGTCACTTTGGGCTGCACGGGCTGGGCGGCTTTGGCGGGCCGCATGCCTCCCATGGGGATCGCTGGAAGGGTCTTGGGTTCGACCGGCTGGGCGGGACGCACACCGCCCATGGGGATCATGGGCACGGACTTTCGCTGGGTAGCCGTGGTGGGTTTCACATCGTAGGCGCCCAGGTTTTCGCCTAGAAAGCGTTGCTGTTCAAGGGGAGCGGCCAAGCAATGGCCGGCGGCCGCCCAGAGGCCCTGGTCCACCAAAAGGGTGAATAACTGGCGTTCGTGGGCCTTTAGGACCTTGCGGCCCTCGGGTTGGATCGCAAGCCCAGCAGCCCAAACCACCGTCCTGTCCTGGTCTCCAAGGATACCGTTGAGAGTGATCCACTCGCTGCGCCCTTGTTCAAACTCCGCGAAGGCCATGGCGTTGGAGCGTTGATTGCGCTCGGCCAAGATAGGCTCGCGCCACTCGCCAAAGCGCGCCAGAAATTCTGAGGTCAGGTTACGACCCGGGCCCGAGCGCCAATAGGTCAGCAAGCTAGCTTCGTTTTCGTCGGCCGCATCGCGCGCCCACAGCCAGAGAATCTGCGCGGCCACCTCGTGGTTTGCGCCCAATTCCGCCGCACGCGCTGCCAAGGACATGCGATCTCTAGTGCGCGGCTCGCCACTCTCGACCAGTGCCGTGAGTTCCGCTCGCACGCGGTCGATTTCCCGGTGCCCGCCCAAGGCTCCCCCGAGCCATTCGAGCATGGGCTCCGCAGTGCGCAGACCCACGATACGGTCGAATTCCTTGCCGTCAGCGTTGAACAGAATCATGGTCGGAAAGGCTTTGACGGCCAAACTCTTCTTCAACGCCTCGTGCAGGTCCATGTCCAACTGAATGGCAATGGTATGCTTGGCGATCCAAGACTCCACCTTGGGATCCACCCAGGTGGTCGCGTCCATCACCTTGCAGGGCCCGCACCAACTGGTCATGGCATCGAGCAGCATCAGCTTGTTCTCTTTCTTGGCGAGTTCTCGGGCCTCCTGGAAGCCAATATCCCGAAATAGGGTGGGATGCTGGGCAAGAGCCGGAGAAACGAGACAGAGGGCAACAGCAAAAATGGTCTTCAACATGGGCGTATTGTGTCAAATTACCAAACGCTTCCGCCCATGCCTGGGCCAGTAATATTGAGGCCTCACGATTCCTTCAGCCTCGATCCCACGTTTTTTCGATTCAGGTTAGGATGCGCTCCGAAAAACCATGCCCACCTCAAATTTCACAACACTCGACTGGATCATCGTAGCCGTCTACCTGCTCAGTACGGTCGGAATCGGGATCTACGTCAACCGCTTCATCCATGGTATGGGTGATTTCCTCGTCGCCGGACGCGCCCTAAAGACGCGCTTGGGAATCGCCACCATGGTGGGCTCCGAGCTGGGTTTGGTCACGGCCATGTTCATGGCGCAAAAAGGCTTCACCGGCGGATTTGCGGCCTTCCATATCGGCGTACTGGCAGGTATCGCCACCTTCGCGGTGGGCATCACGGGCTTCATCGTCGTGCCCCTTCGGGAGCTTAGGATCGCCACGATTCCCGAATACTACGAACGAAGATTCAAGAGCCGCAATCTGCGTATTTTTGGGGGCCTGATCCTAGCCCTTTCCGGCATTTTGAACATGGGCATGTTCCTCAAGGCCGGCGCTATTTTCCTAACCGGACTCACCGGCTTGTCCGACCCGACCATGATCAATTGGGTCATGACGGTCATGATCGTGCTGGTGTTGGCCTACACGGCCCTGGGCGGTATGGTCTCGGTCATCATTACGGACTATGTACAGTTTGTTGTGCTGTCCTTTGGTTTGCTGCTCGCCTGCGCTATTTCCATCTACAAGTTGGGATGGTCCAACATCGTGGAGCAAGTGACTACAGTGCACGGGGATGCGGGATTCAATCCGTTGGTTGAAGACGCGGGCTTCGGTCCAAACTACATGGCTTGGATGCTCTTCGTGGGGCTCATCTCCTGCGCAGTTTGGCAGACTGCGGTCATGCGAGCCTGCGCTGCGGAGAGCGCAGACGTGGTCAGGCGCCTGTACAAGTGGTCGTCCCTGGGTTTCGTCATGCGCTGCGTATTGCCCCAGTTTCTGGGTATCTGTGCGCTCACATACTTCTTCCAGAATCCCGAGATGGGAAGCCACTTCTTTACTGGGGACGGTGCGATTGTCAGCGAACATTCCCTGGGCGCCATGCCCATGTTCCTGAGTCAAATCCTCCCCATCGGAATCATCGGTTTGGTGGGTGCTGGCATGCTGGCCGCATTCATGTCGACCCACGACACCTATCTACTTTGCTGGGCTTCGGTCCTCGTGGAGGATGTGGTCGCTCCCATCTGCGACGACCAACTTTCCCAGAAGGCTCGCCTGCTTCTCACTCGCCTATTCCTAGTCCTAATCGCCGGCTTCCTGCTGATTTGGAGCATGTGGTACGAACTCGGCCAGGACCTTTGGGATTACATGGCGGTCAGTGGCGCCATCTACTTCACGGGCGCCTTCGCCATCCTGCTTGGCGGCATTTACTGGAAGAAGGCATCCTGCATGGGCGCCTGGGTCGCCCTGCTCTGCGGCACATCAGCGGTGCTGGGATTGGCACCGATACAAGAGGCACTGCACCTCGCCGATTTCTTTAAAAGCAAGGGGCTTGGCGGACCTGAGATAGGTCTGGGCGCCGTCGCCCTTTCCGTGGTGGGCCTCTACGTAGGCTCTATCCTGGTTCCCGACCCCGAAGAGCCCACCGCACCCGAAACCACCCACCCCATCTCATCATGAATTTCTGGACTAGCATAGATTTCTGGATTGGCTTCTGGGGCGTCACCCTCGCCCTGGTTTTGATCGCCTACGCGGGATTGTTCGTCTGGGTTACAACGGGCGGCATGAGCGACATACGCTCGATGCTGAACGCTCTGCAAGAGCAGTCGCAGGACTCGAATGACGAAGACAACTAGGGCGGTGGTGCTTGCCGCCGGTGCGGGCTCGCGCATGCGCGCGGTAAACATGGACAGCGAGTTGAACGCGGAACAAAGTGCCGCGGCGGTTGCTGGCGCCAAGGCTATGATGCCCTTAGGCTCTCGGCCCTTCCTGGATTATGTGCTGCACGGTTTGGCGGAAGCCGGCATCCAGGAAATCTGTTTGGTGGTAGCGCCCGATCATGATCCCATCCGCGATCACTACGCGGTGGCTCGGCCCCAGCGGTTGTCGATCCAATTTGCTGTACAGGACACGCCTTTGGGAACGGCTCACGCGCTGCTGTCCGCGCAGGACTTCGCAGGCTCACAAGAGTTTCTCTTGATCAACGGGGATAATCACTATCCAGTGCAAAGCTTGACAGACCTGGCCGCAACCACGGGTCCCGCATTGGCGGCCTTCAATGCCGAAAGCTTGCTCGAACCGGACCTGCCGCAGGAGCAAAGAAGCGCGCGCTTGATGGCCTATTCGGATGTGGCCATTGACGACGATGGCTGGCTTGCATCCATCACCGAAAAGCCCGTCGTGGTGCCGCACTGGGTCAGCATGAATTGCTGGCGTCTCGGCCCGACCATTTTCGAAGCCTGCCGAGCTATCGAGCCCTCACCCCGTGGGGAATTGGAGTTGCCCAGCGCCGTTCTGCACTCCAAAGAACACCTTGGCCAAGCCTACCGTGCCCTGCCCGCCTTGGGTCCGGTGCTCGACCTGTCCTGCCGCGCCGATGTGGCCCGGGTGCAAGCACGCCTGGCCTCCATCGAGGTCGTCCTGTGAATCCCGCCCCGATGAAATTGGGCGATTGGCTGGATGTGGAACGCGTGGCCGAGCTCCTGGGGAACGCGGGTTTGAGTTCCGCTGGCTCGCGCTCCAAAGCCGCACTCTTGGCCCGCGCCGCAGGGTTGTTGCGCAGCGATGGCGTGCCCGCCGATCAGGCCACCGTGGGCTGCTTCTGTCCGGGCCGGCTCGAAGTGCTGGGCAAGCACACCGACTATGCCGGCGGCCGCAGCCTCATCGCGGCCCCCGAATTGGGCGTGGCGATGATCCTGTGCGAGGGCCTCCCGGGCCGTATACGCGCACTCAGCGCCCAGGATCAGGAAGCCTGTGACTTCGTTATCGACGGGGATGATGCGGCCTCCACTCAAGGCTGGGGTTTGTACCCCGCCACGGTGCTGCGCCGCTTGGCCCGCAACTTTCCAAAGGTGCAATTGGGCTCGCGCTTGGCCTGCGCCAGCGATCTGCCCCTGGCCGCGGGCATGAGCAGTTCTAGCGCGCTCATGACCGCCACCTTCCTGTGCTTGACACGCCTCGTCGGCATCGACCGGGACGCGCGCTTCGGCGCAATCATCCAGGACCGAACCGACCTGGCCATGTTCATCAGTTGCGTGGAAAACGGCCAGAGTTTCGGCCCCTTCGACGGGCGGCTCGGTGTGGGAACTTTCGGGGGCAGCGAAGACCACACCGCCATGCTTTGCGGTCAAGCCGGACATCTGAGCCAGTACAGCTACGCTCCGATTTCGCTCGAACGGCAACTTGCTTTGCCCGCCGGCCTCACTTTCGTCGTGGCCCAAAGCGGAGTCACCGCGGAAAAATCTGCCGGCGCGCGGGAAGCCTACAACCGACTGTCCCTGATGGTGCGTGAGCTCACGGACCTTGCCCATGGATTACTTGAGGAGGGCTCGCCCCCCCCGCCTTCGTTGGCCGCTTACCTAAGCGGGCATACGGATCATGGCGATCATCTGGTCCATGCCATTCAGCAAGGGGGTCGAGCACTCCAACACGACCCGGATCATTTGCTCAAACGCTTGCAGCATTTCCGATTGGAGAACGAGCAGCTCATTCCGCTCTGGCCGGAAAAATGGGGCCCAGATTCGATGGGTTTGGTTGGCGACCTGGCGGAGCAATCCACCCTGGCGGCTCGCGATCTGCTGGGCAATCAGGTGGCCGAAACCGTATGGCTCACCGAGGCCCTGCGTAGAGCCGGTGCGATTGCGGCTTCACCCTTTGGAGCGGGTTTTGGTGGAAGCGTTTGGGCCCTGATTCCCGAGGATCAGTTCGGCTCCTTGAGTGAAAACCTGCGCGGACAAAGCGCTCCCAATCCAGCTCTACAAGCGGCCCTGGCTCAAATCCAAACCGTGGCGCTCGGGCCTGGCGCCCTCGTTTTCTAGCCGGACGCTCGCCTCGCGGGTTTCAAACGGAACTGACTTGGTTCAGTGTTGCCTGCACACCGAAATACCCAAGCAGATCTGCCACCAGCGCCCCTTAGGGCCGGTCTTCATCTACCTAGCCCCTTCCCAGGCCCTCGATGGAGACCGCACCATGTTTCAGCCCCCTTTCTGCCCTTACGCCACCTGCCCCAACCACAATAACCCCACGCCCACCCATAGCGCTTCGCACGGCTCCTACTCACCCAAGTGCAGGCCCCGGCCCGTCCCCAGATTC
>JBLFXY010000044.1:0-17166 GCA_047611645.1 Glaciecola sp. | reverse complement strand
GTCGGCGACCGGAAGCCAACCCGTGACTTCAGATTGCTCTACTAAGCCAAGGAATTCCTGGACCGTCGATTTCTCTGCGAGCCATTCCGGGCCGAATCCTGTTTGGCCGCTGGGTTGATTCGCGACGGTCCAATCATCATCCAAAGCCGGACCTTGCGTTAGGCGGATGACGCCCTGCTGGCCAGCTAGCTGAATCGATCCGATGTCTTCGCGGTGGGCCCGCATCAAGCGCGTGTCGCGCAACATGGACCAATCACTCAAGATCAATTCCACCTGGATCGGTCGCAACGAATAGATGTAGCGCTGGTCAGCCAGCTTGGCCACCCACGTACCGGCGCCGGTTTCTGCGAAAAGGATCTCCTGGGTATTGCCGCTCGCATCCGTGAGTTTGAGCATCGCGTTGGGCATGTGAAGACCGAATTTGGCCAGATCTGGGTTCTCGATATCCGAAGCGAACCCCTCGGCGTAGATGCTGCACAACTGCTTGCCCCAAACGGACATGACCGAAGGATCCAGTTGCACGGCCATAGGTAAGGTTTGCTGCCAGGTGGGTCCCTCCCGCCCAGCTTTGAAAGCCAAGTCCAGCATGCTACCGCTCATGTCTGAAAACCCACTGCGCTCGATGAGCAGCAGGCGGTCGGGGTTCAGATCAAACAGGCGTCGTTTGCGCAGGTCATGAACCGAAACAGCCAACGCCGTGTCCAAATTTCGTAGTACGCGAAAGAAGCGCCCATCCTTCTCTATCTCGACTTGCATACCATCCGCATCCAAAGCGCCCACCCGAAACTTGTGCTCGATCTTGACGCCTCCTTCCATTTTTTCGACCAACGTCACTGCAATACGCGGCGGATCAAAGTGCGATGCCACAGCATCCGTATCCGGTGCCGGGACCTCTCGTGCTGTCTGGAAAAGTCCATCGATCAACGATTTTATTTGGTGGGGTGCTGCCGGGAAATCGATCGGATCGGTGATACGCCAAACACCTTTGCGTCTCTCGAGTGCCACCTGCCGGTTTTGCTCCACGTGATCCCATCGAATATCGGAGATGCGATTCGCCATGGCGCCACCCAGCAACGGACCGTTGTAGGGCTCGACGATAGTGGACTCGCGCTCTTGCTGGTGGCGGTTCAGGTACAAGAGCCCGCCCACGAGAAGGGCTAAGAAAACAAGGACTTTGAAGTTCATGGTTTTTGAAATCGAGCTTGCACTGGGGTGTTAGGCGCGCTGCGGTCCGCCCCGCGATCGCAGGAAGGCCACCAACAGTCCAAGCAGAAGAAAGGTGCCGGGGATAATCCACACAACCACGCGGGTCAAAGAGGACATCTTGGCGAGGCCGAGCAAGCGGAGATCTGGATCCTTCGGAGAAATGTTGACCCGCCATTCGCGGCTTCCCAACCAATTGAACATGTTGAGGGCCAAGTCACGACTCGAACCCTGTCCACCCGTGGTTTCAAGAAGCGCCGTCACCAATAGATCGGAAGAACCGAGGAAGACGATGCGCGACCGAGTGCGTTCCGATCCAAATTCGCTGGTCTCCTGGGACAGATCGGAGTATTCCGAAACGGCAGCAAGGTCATAGCTTCGAATAGGCTCCATCTCGGGGTCGTGCGAATAGTCGAGCGGGACAGTATCCAGCCAAGACAAAGAACCGGCCGAGGAAAACAGAGGCATGGTCATGCCCGTTCCTTGTTCGGGTTGCCTTTCCACCCGAACCGCATGACTGCGACTCACAGCAAAGGATCGGTCGCTATCCATAAAGGGTTGCACGATCTGGTGGCGTTTCATCTCCGAGGTTCGGATCGGAAAGAAAATGCTGCGTTGCCCGGTAAGAAGCGCTCCCGTTCCAAGAGGATCGGGAAATGGCTCCATCACGGTGCCCTGGGTAATCTCCACACCAAACGTCTTCGCCCATTCAGCCAGGTTGCTGGATCGCAATTGATTGGGGTCCGCAGCGGGGGCCATAAGCAGTCGACCTCCCCCGTCCACGAAGGTTCGAATCTTGGCCTTGGCGGCATCACCCATGTCGTCGGTGGGGCCGACCACGGCGAGGATCATCGTGTCCTCAGGCCATTCGGGCTCCTCACGCGGATTCCAAGTGTTGATCACGAAACCATCACCTCGGAGCAAACTCTCAAGAGCTCCGAGTGCTTCGGGCCCATCCCCATAGGGGTCCAGTTCGCCATGTCCTGTGGTGAACACAAGCTTGGGGCGAGCGCCTCGAGTCACGCTCAAAATGGCCTTTACGATGGCACTCTCACCATCGAATGAAAGTATCGTCGGTGGCCTAAAGTTGTCCGGGTTCGGATTACCCAAGTCAAACTTTGCGAGGCCTCCCCTCAAGCTAACGACTTCAACTTTGCCTTCCGAGTGCACCACCACACAATTTTCTAATCCGCGCAAGCGCAGCATGGCGGTGCGTTGGGTGGTGGCGGCGACATCTCGAAGGTCATTGCGGTTGATACTGAACCGATCGGGGGCCATGGCCTTCATGAAACCCAACAAGCGATTCGTACGGGATTGGGCCGCAGCCACAACCTCCGTGAACGGTTTCTGCTCACCCCGGAAAAATACATCCACCGTCACGTCGGTCGGCAAGTTCTCCAACACATGTTGGGTCGACACGTTGAGGGAATTCACTTCCTTAGCCGTCATGTCCTTACGCAACCGAATGCCCGGTCGACCGGCCCAATTGTTCAGGAGTAGCAAAGCCACCAGGGCTAAGGCCACAGAAGCCAGAACCTGAGATCCGATTACCAGACGGGAAATGCCGCCACTTTTTGAAGATATCTGCGGCTTCAAATGCGCCACCTCCGGGTCTCAAGAGAGCGAATTGTCAGGAACAAGAAAAACGCAGGCCAGGTCACAAAGAACACCAGCTCGGAGGTGTCCAACCAGCCGAGCAAGAACGAGCGACCGAAGTGAGAAAACACATCCATGGACTCCAGAGCGTTTTGAATCCACGCGTCGGCTGTGGCCCAATCGTCCGCAAAGCGGGTGAGCGTATCCCGAAGCTGGCTCATCAGCATGCCGACCACCCAGGGCAACATGAGCCACAAGGTGCACGAGATGAACGCTAGGAAAGCAGCCAACAAAGGGGCTTGCGTCAAACTACTTGCGAAGAGGCCGATGCTGACAAAAAGGCTGGAGACCAAGACCGCACCCAGGTAGGTCACCCACAGCGCAGCCCAATCCGGCGGCGTTCCGAGCATGTGCAGGGCCAGCCCGTAGACCGGGACTGATAGCCAAAGCAGCGCCATGAAGAGCGTGGCGGCCAAATACTTGCCCACGATTACCGCCGCGTCGCTCACCGGCGCGGTGAGCAAGTACTCCAATGTTCCCGTCCGCGATTCTTCTGCCAGCAACCGCATGCATAAAAGCGGCGGCAGCGTAATCATGAGCATCCAAAACAGCGGTCCCCCGCCGAGAGCTCCTTCCAAGGCGTAAAGAATGTTCCCCTGTGCGTCCGCAAGTTGCGCGATGAATAAGAAACCACTGGTGAACAGGGCGGCCACGAGCAGCATCCAACCCAAAGGGGTCAGAAAGAGGCCCGCGAGCTCCCGGCAGCAAATGGTCCAAGTGCCCCTCAAGAAGCTTCTCCCCCATCGCCCGTTTTACAATCGGATCCAGGTTCGGGTGTTTCGATTTCAATAGCGGAGGCTTCCTCCGGACCCGGCTCCTGGGTCACCGGCTTGCTCAAGTCACGAACGTCACCCCGATCGAAAGGATTGAGGCTGTAAATGCGTTTGGCCGTACCGGAATCAGGAGCGGCGGCTGCCATGGGAAGGGTCGGTGCCGTCATCGCAATTTGCAGCCCATCCGAAACCGCGAGCGACACCAAGGGCGCGGCGGTCGATTCAGCGACCCCACCAGCCGGCGCCGTCTTCACGGGAGTCTCCAAAGGCTCGCCACCTAAGATCAAGCTGGCAAATACCTCTTCGAGGGTTTGTTGCTTCATCGACAATTCTCGCAAAGCCCAGCCGCGCATGGAGGCCAAGGCGCCCACGTCTTCGCGCAAATCACCCCCACCGCGAATCTCAAACGCCTGGTGGATTCCAGTGCGCTCTCCGATCAGCACGTCCGTCACATCGGGCAAGGATTTCAGTAGGCGCTGGGCCTCTTCGGCGTCCCCGCACATGGCTTCCAGGTGGACGGCCAAGGGATTGGCCAATTGACTGAGCAGTTCCGCTTGCGTGCCATCCGCTAACAAACGGCCGCGGTCCAAAACGATCACACGCGGACAGATCAATTCGATCTCCGCGAGGATGTGAGAAGAGACCAAGACGGTGTGCTCTTGGGCCAATTCGTGGATCAGGTCGCGCACCGCTCTGCGCTGCAAAGGGTCCAAACCACTGGTCGGTTCATCCAGGATCAATACGTCAGGATTGGGTAGCAAGGCCACTGCCAAACCCACGCGCTGCTTGAGACCGCGGGATAGTTGCCCCACCAATTGGCGGCTACGATCCAGAACTCCGACCCGTTCGAGAACAGCCGGCACAGCCTTCTTGAGCTCCGCCTTGCTCATGCCGTGCAAGCGACCGTGGAAGCGCAGCATTTCTTCCACACGCAGCTCGCGGTAGAGCGGCACGGATTCGGGCAGGTAGCCGATGTGCTTACGCACCTCCATGGATTGACGCAGAACGTCGAAACCTGCGACGATCAGGCGTTCGGCCTTGGTGGCGGGAAGGTATCCACTGAGGATACGCATCGTGGTCGTTTTTCCGGCGCCGTTGGGGCCGAGGAATCCAACCACCTCGCCCTTTTCAAGTTGGAATGACAGATCATCCACGGCAGCCAAATTTCCATAGCGACGGTGGAGGTGTGCGACTTCGATCATGTGGGAGAGTACCCCCGCTCAGGGGGAGTTTGCGGAGCAAAAAAGGGGGCTTGGGAGCTCGAGGCTGGAGTCTACCCGCCCGGGCCCAGAGGGTATCAATTCCCGTGCCAAGAACGTACTAGCTAGGGTCGTGTGTCCCCCATCCGGGCGCTTCAATGGGCTGGGAACGGTATTAAACGCCGCGGGGCGGCTGAACACACGGTTCAGCCGCCCCTCGGATGCTGGAGGCACCTTTAGGAGCCCCTAGCTTTGTCTAGCAGGAAGTCGGTCCTCAGGACTTGACTTCGAAATCGGCATCCACCGCGTCGTCTTCGGGGGCTCCGGCTTCGGCATCCGGAGCGGGGCCCGCTTGCTCGGCAGCTTCGGCGGCTTGCACCGCTTCCGCGAGCTTGACGGCCTTCGTTTGAAGGTTGGTCATGGACTCTTCGATTTTGGCTTTGTCATCGCCCTCGGTTGCGCTCTTCAGCTCAGCCACGGCGGTTTCGATGTCGCTCTTGTCGGAGTCGGCCAACTTGTCGCCGTGCTCAACCAGTTGCTTCTCGACCTCGTGACAGGTTTGCTCGGCTTGGTTTTTGGCGTCGACCACCTCGCGGCGAGCCTTGTCGGTTTCGGCGTTGGCCTCTGCCTCGCGCTTCATCTTTTCGACCTCGTCCTCGGACAGGCCGGAGGAAGATTCAATCTTGATGAATTGCTCTTTGCCGGTGCCTTTATCGAGGGCTTTCACGCTCAGGATGCCGTTGGCGTCCATGTCGAAGGTGACTTCGATCTGGGGTGTACCGCGAGGAGCTCCCTGGATTTCCTTCAGAACGAAGTTGCCCAGCAAACGGTTGTCCACTGCGAACTCACGCTCGCCCTGGAAGACCTTGATTTCCACGGTGTCCTGGTTGTCGGCCGCGGTCGAGAAGATTTGACTCTTCGAGGTCGGGATCGTCGTGTTGCGCTCGATGAGCTTGGTGAACACACCGCCCATGGTTTCGATGCCGAGCGACAAGGGGGTCACGTCGAGCAGAACCACGTCGTTGACGTCGCCGGCCAGGATGCCGCCTTGGATGGCTGCGCCGAGTGCTACGACCTCATCGGGGTTGACTCCGTGGTTGGGGTCTTGACCGAAGAATTCCTTGACCTTCTGCTGCACCAGCGGGATGCGGGTGGAGCCACCGACCATCAGCACTTCGCCGATGTCGGAAGCGGAAAGTCCGGCGTCCTTAAGAGCGGCCATGCAAGGATCGATGCTGCGCTGAACCAGATCGCCGACCAGGGACTCGAATTTAGCCCGGCTGATGGACATGGCCAAGTGCTTGGGACCCGTGGCGTCCATCGTGATGAACGGAAGGTTGATGTCGGTGGAGCTGCTCGAAGACAGTTCACACTTGGCTTTCTCGCAGGCTTCTTTGAGGCGCTGAAGGGCCATGGGATCGTTGCGAACGTCGATGCCGGAGTCCTTCTTGAACTCTTCCGCCACGTGCTGGATCAAGATTTCGTCGAAGTCGTCGCCGCCCAAGTGCGTGTCGCCATTGGTGGCAAGCACCTCGAAGACGCCGTCGCCGATCTCGAGGATCGAGATGTCGAAAGTACCGCCGCCCAGGTCGTAAACCGCGACGCGCCCCTCTTTCTTCTTGTCCAGGCCGTAGACCAAAGTGGCGGCCGTGGGCTCGTTGATGATGCGCTCGACCGTGAGGCCTGCGATGGCGCCCGCGTCCTTTGTCGCTTGGCGCTGGGAGTCGTTGAAGTACGCGGGAACGGTGATTACCGCGCGATCGACAGTCTCGCCAAGGTACTTCTCAGCAGCCTCTTTGAGGCTCTGTAGGGTCATGGCGCTGATCTCGGGAGCGGAGTACTGCTTGTCTCCGATCTCGACCTTGACCAGGTCCTCGGGGCCGCCGACGAGCTTGTATGCCACGCTCTTTTCTTCGTCCGCGACCTCGTGGTGGCGGCGCCCCATAAAGCGCTTGATGGATGCGATGGTGCGGGTCGGGTTGGTCACGGCCTGGCGCTTGGCGGGGGCTCCAACCAGACGGGTGCCATCCTCTTGGAAGGCCACAACCGAGGGCGTGGTACGCGCGCCTTCCAGGTTGGTGATCACGACGGGTTCTCCACCCTCCATTACGGCAACCACGGAGTTTGTGGTTCCAAGGTCAATACCGATGATTTTGCTTTTACTCATTTGAAGGGCCTCCTGGCCGGGAAGCACGGGGGAGCCGTGCTTCCTGATACCTAACAAGCCTCGTGCCAACGACGTACTTAGGCTATAAGTAGCTACCATAAAAGCAGTTGCAATACTGAGCTGAATCCCAGACTAGCAGAGCCCTGCCTTTCTGGCACCCACGCCGGAAGCCCAAAAAGCGCCCTGCCACATTGGCGCCCCCATCGCAGACCGCCCTAGAGCCCGTATTCTTTGATTTTTCGATAGAGCGTGCGCTCCCCAATGCCCAAAACCAGGGCCGTTTTTTGCCGATTGCCCCCCATCAGTTCCAAGTTGGACTGGATCAGGGCCTTTTCGACCTCAGCCAGTGAGGCGCCCTCCAGCAAGAATCCGCCTCCGCTTGCGCTGGCGCTGCCACCACCCCGAATCCCCTCTGGAAGGTCTTCGACGGTTAGGTATGGATCACGGGCCAGCACCACCATGTTCTCAACGGCATTGCGTAGTTCGCGCACATTGCCAGGCCAGGGGTAGCGCACCATCAAGGCCCGGGCTTCCGGGGTTATGCCGGTGACTTCCCGCCCGTGCTGCGCTGCAAATTCCTTAATGAAGTGTTCCACCAGGAGAGGCACATCGCCGTGTCGCTTGCGAAGCGGCGGCAGCACGATGCTGACCACCTGCAGTCGGTAAAATAAATCTTCGCGGAAGCCTCCTTGTTCCACCATGGATCGCAGATCCTGGTGGGTCGCTGCGATCAGACGAATATTCACAGGGGTGGCTTTGTTCCCTCCCACCGGCATGACTTCACGGGTTTCCAAGACTCGCAACAGTTTCGCTTGCGTGGCTTTGGGCATGTCCCCTACCTCATCCAAGAAGAGCGTCCCCCCATCGGCGAAACCGATACGGCCGACCTTGTCAGCTAGGGCTCCAGTGAACGCGCCTTTCACATGACCAAACAACTCAGATTCGATCAGCCCCTCGGACATGGCTGCAGAGTTTACGGCAACGAAGTTCTTCGAGGAACGCGGACTGTTGTTGTGTAGCGCTTGAGCCACGAGTTCCTTACCTGTCCCGCTCTCCCCGAGAATCAAAACATTGGCGGAGGTACTGGCCACCTGGCCAAGGGTTTCGAGGACCCGTTGAATCTCTGGCGAATGCCCCAAAATGCCTTCGAAACCAAAGCGCTTGTCGAGTTGGCGGCGCAGGTTCTGGTTCTGACGAATCAGCTCCTCGTTGTGCGTACGTAGCTGATAGCGATCAACGGCGCGTGCGACTTTGCTGCGCAATTCGGGCAATTTGACAGGCTTGGGAAGATAGTCCTCCGCGCCACTTCGCATGGCATCTACAGCAGTCTCGATAGAGGCATGCCCCGTGATTAACAGGACGGCTGTATCGGGACGCAAAATTCGTGCCTGCTTGAGAACTTCCAGACCCGAGAGGTCCGCCATGCGTAGGTCGGTCAGTACCACAGCGAAAGCTTCCTTCTCTAGCGCCTCGACGCCCTGCTTGCCCGAACCAGCCACTTGGCAACTGTACTGCTCGCTGTCGAGCGCATCGGCCAAGGACTCCGCGTGCTGCAGGTCATCGTCCACAATCAAAATTCGGGCCACTTTCATGCGTCGTCTCCCTCGCCATCTTGGCTAATAGTGTCTGCATCCACATCGATCCCATGCCCTGCCAATTCCTGAACCAAGGGAACACGAATCGTGAAACTAGTGCCGCGTCCCGTCTCGGAAAGAACCCGGACCGTGCCTCCGTGCTCAGCGACTGTGCGCTGTACCGTGGAGAGTCCCAACCCGGTCCCGCCGCGCTTGGTGGACCAATAAAGATCAAAGCACTTGGCGAGTTGCTCTTCATCCATTCCGACGCCCGTGTCGGTAATGACCAATTCAGCCCAAGGGCCTTCGCGCCGGACCTGAACGATCAACTCCCCGCCCCCGGGCATAGCTTGCCGAGCATTCACCAGCAGGTTGATTAGCACCCGGCGAATGGCCTCGGTATCGATCATGACTAGCGGGAGGCTGTCGGGCATGTCCACATGCACGACGATCCCAGAAGCTTGGTGCTCTGGCTCCGTGAATGCGAGTACATCCCGAACGAGGCCTGTGAGGTCCGAAGGGGCCCTATTGACCTGGCCGCCGCGTGCAAAAAGGAGGAAGTCGTCCAGGATGCTTTCGAGGTGCGACACTTCCCGGGTCAGAACACCGATGCGCTTGAGGCACCGTTTGTCCCGTGGGCTGATTTCAGGTGCGCCGTCAGCCCGCTCCCCCTCGATCTCCTCCTCGAGAAGCGTGAGGTTGATCGCCATTGTAGAGAGCGGATTTTTGATCTCATGGGCCAATCCCCGGGCCACTAGGGTCAGGAACTCGTTGGGCCCCCCGCGGGGGTCCGGAACAGCATCACTCTTGGTTTCCACCATGTCCATAGGGTACGAGGCACGGGGCCCCGCGCACCGTTTCGGCACAAAAAAAAAGACCAATCCGCCGGTGGGCGTTAGGCTTGCAACCAAATGAGTCCGCACATACTTCCCTTCCCAGGCAATTCCCCGGTAGCTCCCGAAACGCAGTCCGAGCTCCTGGGCATGCTAGAGCAAGGTCAGATCGTAGGCTTGCCCACGGAAACCTGCTACGGACTGGCGGTTCGGGCCGACAAGCCCGAAGCCCTGCAAGCCCTGTCGGAGCTCAAAGGCCGGGACGCCTCGCAGACCTTCACTTGGCATGTGGGGCATGCGCAAGCGGCCCTGGATGTTGCCCTCTGGCCTGCTCTCACCAAACGTTTGACCGATGCCTTCTGGCCGGGACCTCTGACCCTGGTGATGCCCATGGATCCCGAGCAAGCCCGAGCCCGAGGCCTCGAAGGAATTGTTCACGAAGGCAACGTGGGGATTCGGCTTCCGCGACACGGTGCGACCCAGGAATTACTAGCCAAGGCGCCGTTCCCTATCGTCATGTCCAGTGCGAACAGCACTGGCGAAACTCCGCTCACTAAGGCGAACGAAGTGGCGGCAGTTTTTGGTCAGAAGATTGCAGCCGTTGCGAATGGAGACGCGACGGAACTTGGCGGAAGCTCCACCATCCTCGCCCTGCAACCAGGTCGTTTTGAGCTGCTGCGCGGCGGACGAATCTCCTTGGAAGATTTGCAGTCGAAGGCCGGATTGCGGCTTCTGTTCGTTTGCACGGGCAATACCTGCCGGTCTCCCATGGCGGAAGGAATCGCTCGCCAACGAATCGCGAAGGCGCTCGGGACGACGGAAAGTGGCCTGCAGGCCTTTGGCTTTCGGGCTTCTAGCGCCGGCGTTTATGCGGGCGTCAACTCGCCGGTCTCGCAAGAGTCCGTTGACGTCCTGCTCGACTGGGGCATCGACATTGCCAAGCATGCATCCACCCCGAGTTCCACCGCCCTATCCCGGGGTGTGGACCTGGCCTATGGTTTGACCGAGAGCCATGTGGAGGCGTTACGCGCAACGATGTCCCCAGAGCAATCTCGCCAAGTGCACCTGCTCAGCCCCTCAGGCCACAGCATCTCGGACCCTATTGGCGGGACCCTTGAACTCTATAGTGATACCCGGGACGAGATCTCGCAAGCGATCAATGAACGTATGGCGCAGTGGGTCTAATCGGCTCGTGGTGCGCTCGTTGATGCTGTCGCGCATCTTTTTGTTGGCTAGGCACAGTGCCGACATAAGACCCGCTTGCGCTTCAAGTTGATTGTCGTTGTCGTTCAGGCCTTGGACCGATTGGAATCGATACGCCGCTCCTATTTCGATCAAAGCCTGCCGCCCCGTGTGGCGCTCGGCGCCTTCGAGTAAGCGCCCCATTTGTTCAATCCGGCGTTCCAGTGGCTGCACTCTGCCCTGCCCTGCCCTGCCAAACCAATTCGCTGGTTTGCAGAATCGACTTTAGTTGCTCAGCGCGTTCGACCTGCTTGTCCAGCTCGTGGGCTGCATCCTGACCGGACAGCGCATCAGATGAAAGCAGCAAGGGCGAGGGGGCCATTGCTGGGTAATCCGCACCTCCGATGAGCGCTCCCGAAACACCGAAAACCAAAATCCATTCTGGCGAGATCGCCACCACTTGCGCGGCTCGTCCCCAACCGACACGCCCGATGGCAAAAACACAGGTCCAATCAATGACCCCATGCTGCCGCTTCAAGCACGGTGGTGGCTACGCGCGGACGCAACGGCCCATCGAACCGGACTGCCCCCCTTCCCCCCTCCATGAAACGTTAGGCGGAGGCCGATGCTAGAAGGTTGTGAACGGTTTGTGCCGCCGGCGCATTTAGGATTGCTTCGCGGACCGTTGCGTCACCCAAAATTCTGGCTACATCCGCAAGCGTCCGAATGTGCAGCAGTTTCTTTTCCTTGGGGATAAGCAACACAACAATCAGCTGTGCGGGCCCCCCGTCCATGCTTTCGAACGGGACCCCACCTTCACGGCTCACAACCCCGAGGATGGCGATCACATGATCTAGATCAGGAAGGGCCGCGTGCGGAATTGCGACGCCTTTTTCCATTCCAGTGGACATGGAGCGCTCCCGCCTCTGCACGGCATCTAGGGCATCCTCCGCTTGGGATTCTTGCAGACTCCCGGTGTCAACCAAGTGCTGGATCAGGGCCTCGATGGCATGCCACTTGTCTAGCGGCTCAAAGCCCACAACCAGGTTCTTCACCTCAAACAATTCCCCGAGATTCATGCTCGAAAGTGTAGCGCATGGCGTCGGAACCACGCGCTTTCTTGAACCCCAAGTTAATAGAAAGTGCCCTGCCCGGGTTTTTGACCGCCGGACAGGGCACTTGTTTGCATGCGCTCGAAAATGTATCAGGCAGCTTTGCGGGCCTCCTCATCTACCCCTTCGGGCTTCGAGCGCTCTTTGTTCATACCCATCATGCGTCCAACCAAAACGGCGACAACTCCGACGCCTGCGGACATGAGGGCGCCCATTTTGGCCTCGGCTTGAAGCGTCCCCATACCAGCAGGGAAGGCTGCTGTAGCCACAAACAAGGCGACGGTAAGACCCAAGCTGGCAATGAAGCCGGCCATGACCAGGTCGCGCATGCCCATTCCCTTAGGCAGGCTGAATCCTAGCAACTTGCCGAGGACGCTCATTCCGACGACGCCGCCGGTTTTACCCACTACCAGGGAGGCCAATATGATCCATGTCATGGGGCCCACAGCCTCAAACCGCACCCCAGCGTTGGCCATGGCGAAGAAGAACAATCCAAAGTCCACGGGCAGGCTGATGGCATGCTCGAAACGGTCCAAAGTGGAGTGACCGATGTGAAGGTCACGGGCGGTTTCATCCCCCATGACATCGACCTCGTCTTTACCTGCGAACATGCCTGTATCGCGCTTGGGGCCGGGCATGAAGGGCACGATGGGCACTAGGGCTAGGGCCGGGTGCATGTGGGCCAGCATGAGACCGCACCAGGCAAAAGGACCAGCCACGAAGATGTACGGGACCCAGCTTTTCACCCCCCTAGCCCGCATCAGGTAGGCAAATGCCACACCCATGCCAACTAGGGCCAACCAACCGGGTGCGACCGGGTGAGCGGGATCCCCGTAGAATATCGCGATGATTCCAAGGCCCAAGGCGTCGTCCGCCACGGCCAAGAGCAGCAGAAAGTTCACCGCGGGGTGGGAACCACCAAAAACAGCCCGGGCCACGAGCCACGCCAGCGCAATATCCGTGGCCGTAGGGATGCCCCAACCTCTAGATACGGCGGGCCAAAGGTCAGAGGTCTTGTCGTAGTAGCCCATGCTCGCGGCTATCTGAATGGAGATGAAAAAGACCGCGACAGGTCCAATCACCCCGCCTACGGTGGCGAAAAGTGGATTAATCGCCTTGCGCAGGGGATTGAGGCTTCCACCGGGCAAGCCGGCTTCGGTGATCTCCTTGGCTGCCACCGCGAAGAAAAACACCATAAAGATGTCGTTGATCAGGAAGCTAAGAGTCAGGTGATGCCCAAAGACCGTGAACTGCCCAGGCAGCTCCCATACTCCGTCCGCTGCCCCATGCCCGGCTCCAAACCAGTGCTGATAGGCCTCAGGAGCCACATTGGCCATAACTAGAGCGGCTACAACCCCTGCAATAAGCGGAATTGAAAAATCCTGGAGGTAGCGGATCACACGCGAGCGTTGTTCTGACATAGGGAGAGATAGGGGCTTGGGTTCTTCATCCTAGAATTCTACTGCTCTTATAGCGACCGGTCCTTGATGGGGAGCAAGTTCGGAAACCCAACCATGGTCCAGGCACCCAGCCCCATAACAAGGGCAGGCTGTGACGCAGTGGCGGGGTAGTAGAAGGAAGGGGATTCAAAGACTCTGCAGGAGGCTCTATCGACCGCCGGGGGCTCCGGATACAACCAAGTCCCTCGCAGTTTCCGGAATGGGAAGGGAAGGTACTGGCACCAGAAACGTCATAGGACTTACCTTGGTCACCCTACAAAGGTTTGACCCGCCATGGTCAGGTCCCTAGAGTGCCCCAAGGTTGGACAGTACCGACCCTAACCTTCGGTCTGCCAAGAACATAGCCAGCCCAACGGGCCTCGTGCCCAACCCAAACCGCCTACTTCATCCGAGATGCTGAACGCCATTGCGCTTGCGCTTCCCATGCTTCTGGCCACTCCTGTTCTGCAGGATGTCCCCACCGAAGTTCCCGCCATCCAGGACGATGGTGACGGTTTCATCCTAAATTTCCCGCAAGGCGTGGACGGGGGCCAGGGCATGTCCCTGGGCCAATTCGTCCAGGCGTGCCAACAGGTCACTGGATTGACCTTCCATGTTAAGGAGGACGCGGCTAGTCGACTGTCATCGACTTTCGTGCGCCTGATGGGCACCAAGCGCATTCCGAAGGAGCAGTTTTACTCCTTCTTCCAAATCCTGATGGTGATGAACGATTTCGTTTGTACCGAGATTGGGCCGGTAGGTATCTCGGTGATTCAAATCGATTCACTGACAGGCGGAGGCCAAGCCAGCGCTCCCAAAATTCGGGCCAATGCCACTTACGTGGATCCCGATAAACTGGTGGATTATGCCGATCAGCCGGCGACCCTGATCACCACCGTGATCAACCTGCCGAACACGGACGTCAGAAGCCTGTCCAACACCATGCGGCAGCTCATCGCGGACCCGAACACGCAACAGATGATCCCGGCCGGTAGTTCGAACTCATTCGTCCTGACCGGATTTGGTACCCAAGTGGCTGCGCTCGCACGCATGCTTACTATTATCGACGAAGCCTCCGCGGTGGAAGTGATCGAGCCCGTGTTCGAGCTTCTGCGCTTGGAATACGCCGCTGCCGATGAAGTCGCCAGCCTGGTCGAAGAGCTCCTAGAGTTCAGCACCCAAGCTGCGAACCGTGGTGCCCAGCAGCCCCAAGGCGTCAGCACCGCCCTGCGCAGTGGTCAGAGCAACGTCAAGATTCTGGTCGACTCGCGTCAAAGCTCGCTGCTCGTCCTCGCTCTGCCGGAGGATATGCCGCGCATCAAAGACCTGGTGGCCCAACTGGACGTGGACGTGATCGACTCCGAGCGTGCCTATCACATCTATAGCGTCGAAAACGTGGAAGCCGGTGAACTGGCCGACACTCTGACTTCGTTTCTGAACGACGCCACCCGCCTGGAAGCCAACTCCGGCTCCAGCCAAGCGGGCAACAATGCCCGGAACTCCGGCGGAGGCAACAGCACGGAATTCGTGGTCGTTCCCGACGCGAAGTCTAACTCGCTGCTAATCGCAGCGAGTCGAACACGCTACAGCGAGGTTCTAGAGCTCATCCGCCGCTTGGATAAGCGCCAACCCCAGGTGCTCATCGAAACCGCTTTGATCGAATTGACAGGTCAAAACCTGTACGACCTTGGCGTCGAACTTTCGGTGGCCGACATACCTGGAGTGGGCGCGCTCGGCGGCTTTGGAGTGACGAGCTTCGGCCTCTCTACTCTTTCCGACACGGATGGTGACGGTATCCCCGACGTCCGGGTTCCTACCATCGGCTCAGGCATCTCCACGGGATTCCTCTCCGGAGACGATTTCAGCCTTCCCATGTTCGTCGCGGCCATGGCCGAAACGCGGAATTCCAATGTGCTGAACGTCCCGAGTGTGCTGGTCAACAACAATGTGGAAGCTCGGGTGGAAACCAAGGAAGAGCAACCGACCACCACGATCACGCAGACGGGTACGGCTGGTGGGACCCAGGAAAACTTCAACCAGTACGAAGAGGCCGGCATCACCATGGTGATCTCCCCTTCCATCAGCGGTTCAAACTACCTGCGCCTGAAAGTCGAGCTCGAGATCTCCAACTTCATCGGAAGCGTGCAGGGCGCGATTCCCCCGCCCAGGAGTACACGCATCCTGCAGACAGAAGTCACCGTTCCTGACGGGGACACCATGGTCATCGGTGGAATCATCGTCGACAACCGGTCCGAAACCACGAGCAAGGTCCCCTACCTAGGCGACCTGCCCCTTCTCGGGCGCCTGTTCCGTCGTGACTCCACCTCCGGAACGCGCACCACGCTGTACTTCTTTGTCACCCCGCACATTCTGGACGACACGGAGTTCGCGGACCTGGCCAAATTTTCCTACACACGGAAAATGGAAGCTGCGAACACAATCGGCATCGATCGCATGCAGATCATCGATCCCAAGTTCGGCAAGAACCGCGGAATTATCGACCTAGACGGCTTCGATATCCCCCTCTACCAAAGCCCCAAGCGTGGGGAAGTGGACTCGGCAAGCATCGGGAAGACCCCCGATGAGATCAAAGCAGCCGTTGGTACGGCAGGCAACTGATCCTCATCTGAAACTGACCTTTCTAGCGTAAGCCCAAGTAAGCAAACAAGAGTTCACAATTATGGTGAGTATCGGAGACCTATTGATCGATGCGGGCGTTGCCCGCAACCAACTGGATGAGTGCCGCGGTTTGGCGTCCTCCACTGGAGAATCCATCGATCGCATTCTTGTCCAGCGCGGATTCCTGGACGAACAAACCGTACTGCAGGTCTATGCAAAGCACCTGGGGTACGAGTTCAAAGAAAGCTTGGAGGGACTTCGTGTTCCCCCTCAGTTTGTGGACCAGGTTCCCATTCAGTTCGCGCGGAACTACAACCTGATCCCCATCGAAGTCACCGAGGATGGGATCGTCAAGGTTGCGACATGTTCTCCGTTGGATGCGCACCCCATGGACGACCTGGCGGCTCTGCTAGGTTGTGAGGTCGACGCGGTACTGTCGCCCCGATTGGAGATCACTGGGCTCATCGGCCGGGCCTATCGGCACAAAGCCGATGGCATGGACGCAGCCCTCGACGCGGTCGCCGAGGACGGAGACATCGGCAGCATGGCCGCCGAGATTGATGAGGCAGAGGACGTTCTTAACGTCTCCAACAAAGCGCCCATCATTAAGCTGGTCAACACAGTCCTCTTTCAGGCGCTCAAAATGCGTGCCTCGGACGTTCACTTCCAGCCCTACGCGGATCGCATGCAAGTGCGTTTCCGTATCGACGGCATCCTATACGACATGGATTCGATTCCCCGTCGCGTGCAGGATGCCATCATCAGCCGCGTGAAGGTCATGGGCAAAATGGACATCGCCGAGCGGCGCTTGCCCCAAGACGGTCGTGCCACGATCCGCTTGGGTGACGGCGAGGTCGATGTGCGTATCAGCTCCATCCCCACCAGTGACGGCGAGCGCATCGTCATGCGACTCCTGGACAAAACGTCCAAGCTGTATACCCTGACAGAAATCGGCTTGACCCAGGAAAACCAGGACACCATGGCTGCCTACCTGGAGTACAACCACGGCATTATCCTAGTCACCGGGCCTACGGGTTCGGGGAAAACGACTACGCTCTACGCCTCGATGTCACAGATCGACACGAGCCAAAAGAACGTGCTCACCATCGAGGATCCCGTGGAGTACGCGCTTCCCGGCGTGAGTCAGGTTCAAGTCAACCAAAAGAAGGGTCTGACCTTCGCAAAGGGCCTGCGATCCTTCCTGCGCCAGGACCCCGACGTGATGATGGTCGGTGAAATTCGAGACTTGGAAACGGCCGAGGTCGCCATCCGAGCGGCACTCACCGGTCACCTGGTGTTCTCCACCGTTCACACCAACGACGCGGCCAGTACCATCACCCGGATGGTAGATCAAGGCGTGGAACCCTATCTGGTCTCTAGTTCTATCATCCTGATCGTCGCCCAGCGAT
>JBLFXY010000043.1:0-17345 GCA_047611645.1 Glaciecola sp. | reverse complement strand
TCCTTAGCTAAGCGGCCGTACAGTCCGTGGAAGGCCGTGGAATAGGGCACGCCGTAGCTGGTGGGCACGTGCATTCCAACCAGGATAGGTTCGGCGCCGGCGGCGCGGATGCGTTCGAGGATCTGGCGTAGGTTCGATTCGATGGCTTGCACGTCAATCCCGCGCAGGCCGTCGTTGGCGCCTAGCTCAACCAGGACTACCTGGGGCTTTTGCTTCAGAAGCCAATCGATGCGGCGTAGGCCGCCGGCGGTGGTGTCTCCGCTGACTCCGGCATTGACCAGCCGGAAGGGGATTTCGCGTTCGACGAAGCGGCTTTGGAGAACGGCGGGGAAGGCTTGGTCGGCGTCGAGATGCAGGCCGGCGCTGATGGAGTCGCCTAGGAAGATCACCAGGGGGGCGTCGGCTGGGATCTCGAGGGGGTCGCGCTCGATGGCTGCCGCTTGGCCGGACCAGGCGTCGCCCAGGCGGGCAGTGGAATCGGGCCCTTGCGGATCCGGCTCCTCAGACCCATTGCAAGCGGCGAAAAGAGGACTACATAGGGCCAGCGCGCCAAGAACGCGCCAGGGGGACAGATTCCGATTCATGTTGACGCTAGCATAGTCGGCTCTTGCGCACTTTTCCGCGCTCTTCTCCAAGTATTCGGCCCCAGCAATCAGCCCCCATGCAATCGACTGATCACCAAACCGGAAGCCAAATCGAGTGCATCGGCGTGAGCCATAGCCTGCGCTCTGGCTCCCAGGACCTACAGATCCTCGATTCTGTGAACTTGACCGTGCAGAGCGGGGAGTTCCTCGCCATCGTAGGGCCTTCGGGCAGCGGCAAGTCCACCCTATTGGGCCTGCTAGCGGGACTCGAAAAGCCGAGCGAGGGGTCGATTCGCTTTGAAGGTTTGGCGCTGGAGCAGGCGGACGAGGATCAGCTCGCCCTTTGGCGTCGGGAGAAGGTCGGGTTCGTCTTCCAGAACTTTCAGCTGCTGAGCAACATGACGGCCCGGGAGAACATCATGTTGCCGCTCGAGTTGCTGGGCCGCAAAGACGCCTTCGCCGTCGCGACGCAGCTCTTGGAAGACGTGGGTCTCTCCGAGCGGGGCCACCACTATCCCTCGCAGCTTTCCGGAGGAGAGCAGCAACGCGTCGCGCTGGCACGGGCTTTCGGGCACGAGCCGGCCGTATTGTTTGCCGACGAGCCCACAGGGAACCTGGATCAGGAAACCGGGGCCCAGGCTCTGCAGCTCTTGCTGCGATTGCGGGAACAACACGGAACCACCCTATTGCTCGTGACCCACGATGATGCGCTGGCACAAAGGGCGCAGCGCCGGGTTCGCATCGTCGGCGGACGGCTTCATGAAGAGACCACCCAAGACGAAACCACGCAAGAGTCTTCCACAGAAGGAACCCACGCGTGAACAAGCGGCTGACCCTTTCCCTTTTGAACCGCGAGTCCCGCGGCGCGCGCGGGCGCATGCTATTTTTCGTGGCCTGCCTCGCCCTAGGAGTGGCGGCTGTGACCGGAGTGAGCGCCCTAGTGGCCTCGGTGCGCAACAGCATGGCTTCGGAATCCCGCGTGCTCTTGGCCGGCGATGTTAAGGTCACTTCGCGGGCTGCGCTGCCCGATTGGATGGACGCCAAAATTCAAGCGCGCCAGCCGGTGGCGGTCGCGACGACGATCGAGTTGGCCACGATGATTGCCGCGCCCTCCAAGACGGTGGGGGAACCCGGAAGTTCGCGCTTGGTGGAGCTGAAGGCTACGGGTCCCGAGTACCCGCTGTACGGCAGCCTTCTAACGGAACCGGTGGGCCTCACAATCGCTGATTTGGCGGACGATGAGATCCTAGCGGCGTCGGAACTCTGCACCGCCTTGAGCCTCAAGATCGGCGACGTACTGCAAATCGGCGGTCAGGACTTCCGAATGCGCGGGCAACTAAAGTCTGAACCCGATCGGCTCGACTTTGGAATGACCCTGGGCCCGCGCGTATTCCTGACCACGGCCGGACTGCAGCGTACCAACCTGGTGGAGTTCGGCAGTCGTGTGAAATATGGACGCCTGGTGCAGGTCAGTCCCGAAGAGTCGGCGGGAGATCTAAAGGCATGGAAACGCGCCTTGCGCAGCAAAGAGGACTCCACCTCTCGCTTGCAAGTGAGCACGCACCGCGAAGGCCAACCCGGTGTGGAGCGCTCCTTACGTAATGTGGAGCGCTATCTAGGACTGGTCGCGTTGCTCTCGCTGCTGCTCGGCGGAGTCGGGGTCGCACAGGTCGTTCGGGTTTGGATCGAAGAGCGCACACAGGCCGTTGCCATCCAGCGCAGCCTGGGGCTGAGACCCAAGGACATCCTTCAGCTCTACCTAGTACAAGTGCTAATGCTGGCCTGTGTGGGCAGCCTGATCGGATGTCTCGTGGGCATCTCCATGCCTTTCTTAGCATCACTGGTCGCCCCGGACTTCATCGACCCGACAGCGGTCTTTGCGCGCCCTTGGCCCATCCTGCTGCGCGGATTTGGGTTGGGCATCGCCATCGCAATCCTGTTTGCTATTGGACCGCTGACCGCCATCTACAAGGTGTCTCCAGCACTGGTGTTGCGCGCCCAGGCGGCGCCACTTGGGATTCCAAAGTGGGTCAAGCTAACCGTCGCCCTGCTCTTGTTGTCTGGGATCTTCGCGGCCGCTGCGATCCAGGCGGACAGCGCCGGCGTGGGCGCCGCCTTCAGCTTGGGCCTTTTGATTCTCGTCGCGGTCCTGGTGCTCGGCGCGCGGCTGGCCATGTGGATCGCAACTCACATTCCCCGGGCGTGGGCGGGCTTGTACCTGCGGCATGGTCTCTCCAGCCTGGCGCGTCCGGGCGCCGGTACAACGGCCACCATCGTGGCCCTGGGCTTGGGAGTGCATGTGATCGCTTCCCTATTGTTGGTCGAAGGCCGGCTCAGCCGTGAGTTGAGGGATGGCGTGCCCGCCGAAGCGCCCAGCGTGTTCCTGGTGGATGTGCAACCGGATCAATGGCCTGGGGTGCAGGTTCTCTTCCAAGACCACGCCGCAAGCAACGTGGACTCGACGCCGGTTTGCATGGCGCGTCTAGCAAGCATCGACGGACGCCCGGTGCGCGACATCGCCAAGGATCGCGAAGACCAAAAGGGTCGCGCCAAATGGGTGCTCACCCGTGAACAACGACTGACCTGGCAAAGCGAAATGGCCCCCTCCAACAAGCTGCTCGCAGGCCAGTGGTTCCAAGACGACGACGTTCGCGAAGTATCCCTGGAGCAACGCTTTGCGGAAGACCTCGGGGCGACAATCGGCACTCGCTTGACCTTTGACCTACAGGGCTTCCCCATTGAATTTGTGGTCACCAGCCTGCGGGAAGTCGACTGGGTGAGCTTCTCGATCAACTTCTTCGTGCTTGTCGAACCAGGCTCCCTCGAGGGAGCTCCATTCTCCTACCTGGCCTCCGCCCGGGTGGACCCTTCAGAAGAACAATCCATGCAAGACGCCCTGGTCGCGGGCTTCCCCAACGTGACCCTACTGCGCTTGGGCCCGATGCTCGAGAAGCTGTCCGGAGTGCTAGAGCGCATCGCCCTAGGCGTGCGGGTTCTAGGCTGGGTCGCAGTACTTGCGGGCCTTGCGATCTTAGCCGGAGCCGTGGCCGCCGGCGGCTTGCGCCGTAAACGCGAAGTCGCTCTGCAAAAGACCCTAGGCATGACCCGCGCTGGCGTGGCCCTGTTCCTAGGAGTCGAATACGCCACGGTCGGCTTGGTCGCAGGCCTCTGCGGCACGGTGGCCGCCTACGCTCTGGCCTGGGGATTCCTGGAGCAGCAACTGAACATCGCCCACGAGCTCAACTGGGTTTGGTTACCGGTGTTCGTCGTAGGCAGCGCTTTGATCGCAGCTCTGTGCGGCTTGCTAAGCAGCTTGCGCGCCCTAGCGACCAAGCCTGCGGTGAGTTTGCGCTAGGAATAGGAACTACAGCTCGAAGAGCGCGCGCTCTTGCAGGATAAATGCGCCCTGGTTGCGTACTTGCTCGGCTTCCGGGCTGGTCGGATCGGCGACCGGGTTGGAATGATTGAGGTGTGTGAAATACACGCGTCCGCGAAGGTCGGGTTCGGCGTTTTGCAGCAAGTTTTGCGTCTCGACAATGAATGGGTGAGGCACTTGGGCCATGTCGCGTCCGGGCAACTCGTCGGGCCCATAGAAGGTGCCATCGATCAGCGCATAGTCGACCTCCGCGAGCACGTCTATCAATGCTCGGTCCCAACGATTCCACTTGTCGATGTCGG
Organism: Glaciecola sp.; assembly: GCA_047611645.1. Taxonomy (GTDB): domain Bacteria; phylum Planctomycetota; class UBA1135; order UBA1135; genus NORP259. Next base: position 13,083 of record JBLFXY010000043.1, on the reverse strand, counting down.
GTAGATACAAGGCGCTATGGTTGGGACCTCGGATGATGAAGCACACGGTGTCACTGAATTCATCCCGGTGAGGAACTTGCCAAGCGGTCACAGAGAGATCTTCAGCGAGCTGGATCGTCTCGCCCGCTGGTAAGGGTTGCGAACTCAGGTGCTTGGCATCAAAGAGCAAGCTCCAAGGGTCTTGTTCTTGGAGAAACCGCAACATCTTGGGGGTCGCGATGACCGGTGTCGTTTGGGTTCCATAGGCTTCGCGCCCGAGGTGCAACAAGCCGGTGTAGTGGCCCAGGTGCGCGTGCGTAAGAAAGATGCCATCGAATAGGGCGGGGCGGCCCATGGCCGATTTATCCGTTCCGCCGTGAGGATGGGCGCGCTCGACTTGTTCGGGCAAGTCGGGGCTGGCGTCGAATAGCCAGCGTTGTTGTGTGCGCGGATCCACAAGCAGGAGGCTCGTGACCAAGCGGCACTTGCGGGGGTCCTTTCTAGCCGCTACACAGCAATCCTTGCGGCACCCCAATTGAGGCAAGCCTCCGTCTTGAGCTGTTCCCAAAACGAATAGATAAGGGCCTGCTGGCAACGCCTTCGGGGTGCTGATGCAACCCACCAAGCTCGAGGCCATTAGCGAGGTAATGAGAGTCAATAGACGAAAGCCGAGAGCAAAGCGCAGCATGATATTTGGTAGGGCTGGGGTGGGGACGCAACCGATACTCAGAAGGATCGGAAGGGGACCGCCATCAATGTCGGAATCCAACCGTAGGTCCGGCACTCGCCACCGCTCACCTAACGATACATGATCAATGGTATTCCGGAAGACCGAATGGCGGTATGCATGCCAGATCGGTGGCACGGATGAATCGTCAAGGATGCGGTGTCTGATTCCCTGTCGAGCATCAGTGGTGAAAAAATATAGCTCGAAACCACTTCTAAAGCCCCTTTCAGGCGCTTTAGAAGTGGACTAGCAAGCTGCGCCAAGGGTAAAGCGTCAGCCCAGACGACCCAAAGCCAATCTCTTCCACGTCAGGTGCGGCGGAGAATTCTCCGCTCTACATAAAAACGGCGATGACCTCGCTAGCGCACTGTGAATGGCATGGAATTATCTGGCCTCTCAATGTTGCCCTTCGATAGAGGAGGGCGCCCCGTCAGCTCACGCGGTGGAATGTTGCCCAACACCTAAGTGCCGACAATGGGCGGCATGGGGTCGACGCTGTATCACCCTTGACGCTGTATCACGGATGGGGCTGTATCACGGGGAGGCTACGAAGCGAGCTCGAGCTCGAGAGCGATTAGCGTTTGGTCGTCCTTGACGAGCGCATCGCCGCGGAACGTATTCAGATCCTGGACTATTCGGTCAACCATAGCGTCGAGTTGCAGGTCGTGCGCCGCATTGAAGGTCTGGATCAGCCGGTCGGTGCCGAACATCTCGCCCTGTGCGTTGAACTGTTCCGTGATTCCGTCCGAGAAAACCAGGAAGCGCGTCCCGTGGTCCGTCAGGTCGAGTTCCATTTCCGGCCACACGGGGATCGTGTCCACAATGCCGAGCGCGAGACCAATTTGCAGCGGAACCTCGCCCGAGCGGGAGAAGATCGGCGCGGTGTGGCCGAAACTCGTGCACCGCACGAGGGGGGTGCCGCGCTGGAACCGGAAAAAAATGCCCGAGGCGAACGCGCTCTCGTGATCCAAGCGGTGTCGCAACATGCCGCGGTTCAGTGCGGCTAGGATGTCCTGTGGCTTGCGGTACGGCGCGGCCAGGGAATCGAGCATCATCACCATCTTCGCTGCGTGAATGCTGGCCTCGATTCCATGACCCATGGCGTCGGCAAGCAAGACGTCCGTCGTGCCATCCTCGTACTGCCGATGCCAGAGCACGTCCCCGCCGTCCCCGCCGACTTCGTCGAGGGGCTTTACGTATTGCGCGACGCGAAACCCGGGCACGCCTACACGGGGCTCCAGCACGCGGGTCGTGTACTCGTGCTTGACCTGCGCTGGGTCGATCTCCAGAGCCCTCAGCCGGCGCCGCATGTCCTCACGCTCTTCCGGCTTGTCATCGACTCGCACCGTGTGGTGTACGAGCAGCGTACTGCCGTCGTCCTTCTTGACGGGCGTGCTGCGCAGCCGATAGATCCGTCGCTCGTCCGGCGAGGAACAGATAAAGTCCTCTTCGTAGTGGGAGAGTTGCCCGTCCAGCAGAAGCCCGTAGATCGACTCCCAACGCTCCCGCTCCTTTCCGCTCATGTTGTCGAGCAGGTTGGTATTCCACGCTGGCCCGGCGAGTTCCATACCCTCGTTCCCGAGTGCGAAGCGACGCCACTCGTCGTTCGCGTAGATCACGCGCAGATCTTGGTCCGCAACGTAGAGTGCGGCACCTGGAACCATATCCGGCAGGAGGCGTTCGATCTCGGTATTCATTGATGGGAAGTTTAAGGATCTAGTGTGCGTGAACGACTAGCGTGTTGCGTCGGCGCGCCGACGAATGACGAAGACGTCGACCGGGTGCGCGATCCACGCAGCGCTGCGGCTGCCTTCGGCGATCAGGCGCATGTAGCGCTCTACCGGTTCGACGACCGCGACCGGGAGTTTGTGACTATCGAACTGTAGGATGAAGTCGCGCAGTTCGTGACCATGCACGTGCTGCTCGTCGAACAAGGACGTGACGTCAATGCGTGCATCAATACGTTCGCGTCGGTAGCTATGCCCCGACTCATCAAGCAGTAGGGCGAAGTCCTCGGCGAACAGAGTGGAGCGCTCGTAGTACTTGTCGTAGAAGCGAGTGCTGAGGGCATTCAGGTCCTCGCAGGGCGCATGGAAGAACACCAACTCACCATCGTCCGCGAGCATGCTGATGGTATGCTCGAGCGCAGCTGCCGGATCAGGCATGTAGTAGAAGCTGTGCACGCAGTGGATGTGGTCGAAGCGTTCGGCGGTCTCGAAGTTGCCCAGCTCTAGCTCGTGGGTTTTCAGGGTCACGTCGGGCAGGGCGGCCGCGGCGAAGGCCTGCTCCAGCTTTGCCAGTTGTGCCCCGTTGGGGTCGAGCCCAACAAAACGAACGTGGTCAGCTTTGCCGATTAGCTTGCGGGTAGTGGGTAAGTCCACCGACCCATCGCCACAACCTAGACTAAGCAGATTCAGGTCACCGGTGCGAGTTGTATCGTTGTCACTGTGGTTACAGAGCCAAGCGATGATGCGATCGCGCTGGTTGGAGCGCGCTTCGAACTCCTCATGCGTCTTGAGAAAGCGCTCGTCGTCGAGTGGCACCAGAAGACTCACATCCTTCAGTGCATGGTCGATCATCGACAATAGGGAGCGGCGTTCGTTGTGGGGCAGAGCGGAGGGATTTCGAGTAGGCAAAATGGATCAAGGGATGTGGCGCAGCGCTGCAGGAGGTTGCAATCCGCGCTACCTATCAGTATGACGCATCGGTCCGAGAGGCGCTAGGATCAGCCGCGAAGTTGGCCGTATTGCCGCGCAATCTGTAGCTACAGGCGCAAACGGCCCTCTGACCTCGGTCAAAGATTGGGTAAGTCAACGGAGCGCCATGACCTCGATTGGGTTGTGAACCAGATCGAGGGAAGCACTATTTTTGATTCGCTGCCCTGAAGTGCGCGGGATGCACTTCAAGAAAAATGGGCAGCAGAGATGACAAGTGACGATGCCATTGCGAAAAACTTGAAGCCTATCGACTCACACAGCATTCGCTTGCAACCTACCTCACTTCGCATTTTACGGCAGGCGGGATTTGGGATCGAGGGCCGTTGCAAGAGCTGAAGCTAAAAGAGACAAGCAAATATGCGGTGCATTTGAGGAATGCCAAGCACAGGAGTTCTTGATTTGAATCTGCTGGAAATACGATCCTGAGCACTTTGGGACCTTCCACAAAGGAGTTCAAATGATGCTGCTACCTGTAATGATCTTTTTAAAATGGCCTGCTGGTCCCCTTAAGTATTCCCAGTGGATTCTCCCTAGCGGACAAGCAAAAATTCCAATCCACTAGCACGCAGCTATCTCAAACCCAAAAAACCGTTTTCGAAGTTCGCCTCAAAGTCGACAAAAGGCTCAACGCAATTGTGGCTCGCTGCCTTTCAGAGTACATGACGGTGGTACGAGACCTGGTTGCTCAGTTGGATGTCGAGGGAAACTAATAGGCTCGACAAAACAGTGAAGTACCGAAGCGTTCATCGAATCATCAACGACCTTGGAGCCACACCGCTGGCTCCGGGGTCGTTTCCTTGTGGGGTTAGTGGGCGTCGACTACTGTAACGTTGACTCACTGAACTCAACGATCGCTTCGATCGCTTCGATCGCTTCCTAGGCGGCAAACCACTGGTGTGGCCCGCGTCTTTCGTAGCGCTCAAGGAGGCACTCCCCTGGTGTTTCCAGAGGGCCGTATGCGAGAGCAAGAGGACCCGGTATTGGGGGCCTCATGGTTTGGCAATCGGGTGGGCTTTCCGGGTCGATACTCGCTCGATCAAAGCACTTTGGGTAGGTTGTCTGGATGTTATCCCTTCTTGCGCCCCTCGTTCTTTCCATGCTCCCCATGCCGCAAGCGGCAGGCGAACGCCTCGACGTGCTATTCATTGGGGATCGTGGGCATCACCAACCCGAAGCCAGGCTGCACGACGTTTTCGGTCCGCTGCTGCGCTCGGGCTTTGCGGTGGATTGGGAGGACGATTTATCCCACATTACGCCCGAGCTGCTGGCCGATTACGATTGCGTTCTGATGTACGCGAACCAAGCACAACACGCGGTTGTTCCCCCGGTGTTCTTCAGCGGCTTGCAAAACTATGTGCGCGAGGGGGGGGGCTTTGTCGCGTTGCACTGCACAAGTGGTTGCTTCATGCAATCGCAAGAGTGGCTTGAGTTTGTAGGCGCGCGCTTCGTCTCGCATGGCGCGGAAATTTTTCAGCAGGAGATCATTGCAGAGGAGCACGCGATCATGGATGGGTGGGCGAACTTCGCGGCTTGGGATGAAACGTATGTTCAGACACATCACAATGAAGGGCGCACCGTGTTGACGACGCGCGGGAACGAGCCGTGGAGCTGGGTTCGATCGGAGGGCAAGGGGCGTGTTTTCTACTCAGCGTCAGGCCATGACGAACGCGTTTGGAAGGAGCCTGCGTTTTTGGAGATGCTTGTGCGGGCTATGGATTGGACCGCGGGCACCGACGCAGCCAATCAGCGCAAGGCTCTGACCGAGCCCGTCTTTTTGCACAAGAAAGACAAGTGGGTACCCAACTACGAGGGCCGGGATCCGCACCCGAACTTCCAGCTTCCCTCGACCCCGGAACAGGCGCGCCAAGCACTCATCGTTCCTGCTGGCTTCCGAGCAGAGATCTTCGCGAGCGAGCCTATGATCGTGAATCCGATCGCGATGGCTTGGGATGAACGCGGGCGGTGTTGGGTTGCGGAGTCACCGGACTACCCGAACACATTGGACGCGGGGCATAGCGGACGGGACCGTATTTCGATTCTGGAGGACACGAATGGCGATGGGCGAGCGGATAAAAAGACTGTGTTTAAGGACGGACTCAATCTGCCCACTTCCATCCTGAAAGTGAAAGGTGGTGTACTTGTGACCCAAGCGCCGGATCTTCTGTTCCTTCGCGACGATAATAATGATGACCAGTGCGATGGCGTTGTTGTCGCCCTCTCGGGATTCGGCCGCTGGGACACTCACGCGGGCCCTTCGAACTTGCGATGGGGACCCGATAATGCGATTTGGGGGGCCGTTGGCTATTCCTCTTATGACAGCCCGACCCTCGATCAGTTTGGCAGCGGATTGTGGCGCTGGGATTTGAAGGGGGACGATCCTGAATTCATCGCGCAATTTACGAATAACACCTGGGGATTGGCGTTTCGAGGCGACGGCGAACTTTTTGGGTCCACCGCAAACGGAGCCCCTTCGTTTTACGTTGGCGCGCCAAAAAACTTAACCGGTAGGACATCACCCAACGCTCCGGGTGCGGCACCGGTTGCCAACACGGCTTTCTTTCACCCCGCCCTCGAGCATTTGCATCAAGGCGACTACTTCGGCAAGTTCACCGCCGCTGCGGGACATTCGTTTGCCACGGGAGCCCAGGTCCCGGCAGGCTGGATAGATCGCTCGGCATTTGTATGCGGACCCACCGGGCACCTCGTCGGACGGCTGGATAGTTACGCCGAGGGCTCGGGTTGGCGTACGCGCGATGCATTCAACCTCTGCTCGTCGATTGACGATTGGTTCTGCCCGGTGCAGGCTGATGTCGGTCCCGATGGTGCCGTGTGGATTGCCGACTTCGCGCAGTTCATCATCCTTCACAATTTACCGGGCAACCCCGAGCGCGGACTGCCGAAGATCGACTTCGGAGACGGGAATGCGCACCTCAATCCACTGCGGGATAACGAGCATGGACGAATTTTCCGCATTGCTCGCAAGGGCAATGCCGGGCCTTCGCCTCGATTGGATTTGGCGACGGACGAGCAGCTTCTCAAGGCGCTAGAACATCCCAATAACTTCTGGCAGGTAACTGCTCAGCGTTTGCTTGTAGAGGGCGGTCGCGAATCCGCCATACCCGGACTTCTTCAACTTCCAACTGCATCCGCCGTGCGAGCGTTGGCGGGCCTGGGTGCGTTAACCACGGACGCGAGTCGAACTTACTTGCAGGCGGCCCTGCGCAGTCCGGATGTCGCGTGGTGCAAATCGGCAATGCGGGCTCTCCCGGCTTCGGCCGAGAGCGCAAGCCTTCTGGTAAAATCCGGTTTACTGGAGAGCGCTTCTCCCGATCTCCGGCGTAGCGCTTTTCTTTGCGCATCACGAATGCCCGAATCGGCGGCAATCGGCGTTGCTTTGGCGGGCCGAGCGCTTATGGAAAACATAGAGGACGTCTGGCTTTCCCAAACGCTTACCGCCGCGATCGCGTCTCACGCGGCGCCCTTCTTGGCTGCGGCTGTTCCTATGCTTTTCGAGCAAGTAGATGGCAAGCCCGTGAACCTCTTTCCGAATCTTAGTTTCGAAACAGCGGCCAATGACAACCCGAAGCAACCTCTCGCATGGCGCGTCCGGAGCTACAGCGGCGATGCTCAGCACACGTGGGAGGCGGGAGCCGGTAAGAGCGGGGGCCGCGCACTTGTGATTCGATCTTCTACCGGCGCGGATACATCGTGGTGCACAGATATCGCCGTTGATCCAGGCACGCGTTATCGGCTCAGTGGTTGGATTCAGACCCAGGGCGTGACTCACGAGGGCGGGACCCACGGCGCTCTCCTGAACATCCATCCGCTGCATGTCGTCACCAACTACGTGCAAGACGACAGCGATTGGACGCGTGTGGAGCTGGAGTTTCAAACAAAGTCCGGCGAGCGCCAAGTCAGCATCAACTGCCTATTTGGTGGCTGGGGACAATCCACGGGCGTGGCGATTTTCGACGATCTGGAACTTGTTTCGTTAGGCCCCGCGCAAGACCTACGTGCGCTGGTCGAGCTCGCCCGCAAGTTTGGGCAAGACCCGGATATGGCCGAAGTCACCAGTGACCTGGGTACGCTGCTTCGAGACGGCGACTACGCATCGGGCGAAAATACGTTCTTCAACAACGAGGTGATCTCGTGCGTGCGCTGCCATGCTTGGGGCGGGCAAGGTGGAGGGGTTGGCCCCGACCTCATGGGGGTGGGCCAGCGCCTTTCGCGCGAGAAAATCCTCGAGTCTATTCTCGATCCGAATGCCGTGCTTTCCGAGAGTTGGCCCGCGGCCGCCTCCGCCATGCCTGCCCTGCGCCCCTTTTTGACCGACAAAGAGCTGCGCGACCTGGTCCACTTTCTTGCGACCCACAAGGAGTAGGTGCTTCCCTTTCGTTAGACCGCAAGAGTTGGGTGCGCGCCTAGATCCGTACCGCGGCAGTGTCTTACCGGTTAGCCTAAAGCGCTCCTTTTAAATGCGCGCCTGATAGGTATACAGCCGGTGATAGCGCCCGTTTAATGCGAGCAGCTCGTCATGTGTGCCACGCTCTACGATCTCGCCCGATTCGACCACTAGGATCTGATCCGCGCGCTGGATTGTGCTTAGCCTGTGCGCGATCACAAGCGTCGTACGGCCGCGCATGAGAAGCTCCAGGCTCGATTGAATGAAGGCCTCGCTCTCGGTGTCGAGATTCGAAGTGGCCTCGTCGAGCACGAGTACGCGAGGGTCCGCCAGGAGGGCGCGAGCGATGGCTACACGTTGGCGTTGGCCGCCCGAGAGTTTGACGCCGCGCTCGCCGATGATGGTTTCGAGCCCTTCGTCGAAGCGATCGGTGAACTCCTTGACGTGGGCCGAGTCCACGGCTTCCAGCAATTGTTCCTCGCTGGCGTCGGGGCGCGCGAAGAGGATGTTTTCGCGGATCGTGCCCTCGAACAAAAAGTCATCCTGCAACACCAATCCTAGTTGGGAGCGATAGCTGCTCAGCTGGACGCCAGCCAGGTCGATGCCGTCTACCAGGACGCGGCCGCCACCCGGCTGCATGAACGAGGCAGCTAGGCCCGCGATGGTGGTTTTGCCCGAGCCCGAGCTGCCCACCAGGGCGATCACACTGCCAGGTTTGGCCTCGAAATTGATGCCATTGAGCACGGGTTTGTCCGCATCATATTCAAAGTGCACGTCTTCGAAGGTGAGGTGGCCTTCCACCCGCTCAAGCACCTGGATGCGGCTGGGATCCTCGTCCTCCAGGGGCAGCGAGAGGATCTCGTTCATGCGATCCAGTCCGGCAAAGGCTTCGGTGATTTGGGAGCCGATGTTGGACATCTGCACGATGGGGGAGACCATCAGTGCCAGGAAGAACATGAAGGAGAAAAAATCGCCGATGGTTAAAGCGCCCTCGGAGATCAGGTGCGCGCCGAACCACATCATCGAGACGCTGGCGAGGCCCATCAAGAGCGTGGCTAGGCTGGTGACAAAGCTGGTGGTTGTTAGCGAGCGCTTGACGTTCTCGAAGAGGCGCGTGACGCCGGCTTCGAAGACCTCCTGCTCGCGCACCTCGGCGTTGAAGCCCTTGATCACGCGAATGCCGCCCAGGGACTCGGTCAGGCGACCGGTGACCTCGGCGTTGATCTTTCCGCGCTCGCGAAAGACCGGTCGAATGATGCTGAAGGCGCGCGTGGAGACGATGCCGAATAGTACAGCCGGAACCAGCGCCACCAGGGTCAGCATCGGCTGGATGTTCAAGAGAATAACCAATGCCGCCAACCCCGTGATGATGCCACCGATGAGTTGCACGAGCCCGGTGCCGATCATGTTTCGGACCCCCTGGGCATCGGTCATGATGCGCGAGACCAACTCACCCGTCTTGGTGCTGTCGAAATAACTGAGCGGCAGGTGCAGAATGTGCTTTTGAACGCGCGCGCGTAGCTGGGAGATCAGGTGTTGCGCCTCGACGCTCAAGAGGCGCACCAATGCGTAGGAAGTCACGGACTGGATCAGCACCGCCAGCGAGACTACGCCCACCAGGGGCAATAGTTTGTCCAGATCACCCGGCGTGACGATGTCATCGACCAGCACCTTGATCGAGCCAGGCAGGATGAGACCGCTGGCACGGCTGATTAATATTAGGAGCAGCCCGACGCCGACGATTTTCCTGCGAGGCCAGATGATCGAGAGGAAAGCGCTCTTGATGCTGGCTTTGCCGGGCACTTTCTTCTTCTTGGTCTTGTTCATCTTGGTACGGGGACTTGTGCTGGTTGCAGAAGTCATGGCGAGCGAGGGCGGGAGGACGGGGGCAGCAGGTTAAGCAAAGCGCCGGGGGATGGCCATCGGATCTGGGCTGATTTCAAATAGCACAACCGATGAGCCCTCAGCTTGCCGCAATCGGAGTAGTCCCCCACTTCAGCAACGCGACTATCATATGGACTGGACTGCCAAGTGGGGTCAGACCAAGCCGAAGCCGGGGCTGCTTTCCAAATCAATGCGCGTGTGGGGCCAGAAATGGATGGCTTCTTTGTGCGTGCTACGTTCCTGTCAAAACGGGTAACGACGAACGCGGGTGGTCCCGCTAGCCAGCAAGGATCGGAAGCTGAGCAATCGCCAAGGCGAGTTTGACATCTCTTGAAGTCACCCGCTTTTTGTCATGTGAAGACAGACGGACCTCAACGAACTTATAACTGTACAACCTTAGGTCTGGATGGTGATTCAGGCTCTCAGACAGCTCTCCAACTTGATTGATAAATCGCAGCGCTGTATCGAAGTTCTTGAATTTCCATACACGTTCAATCGAGTCTTCATCAAGCGACCACGACGATAGGCTTGTTAGTGCTAAGCAGAGCTCTGCGTCACTGCGCTGTGTTTCCGTCAGTGATTGTCCACCTTGAGATAAGACAGCCTGTACCGGCAACCGTAGATAAGCATGGTCGCTGTAAGAGGCGTCCAGAACTTGTTCGTTGAACATGATCAAATCCAGATCGATCGTCCTAGGCCCAGCCTTATTGGCTGTTTTGATGCGCTTCAGTTGTTTCTCTATGCGTTTGAGCGCCGCCACAAGTTCCGTCTGATCTAGGGTCGTTTGGATTTTGGCCGCACCATTCAGAAACCTATCTTGGTCGGCATAGCCTTGCGGTTTGGTCCAGATTAGAGGTGACTGATCTATAACGGTTCCCAGCTCACCAAGGAGGCCGACAGCTTGCGCCATGTGGCTTGTAGGGTCGATATTTGATCCCAGGGCGATGATGGCGCTATTCATCGGAAGACTCCCCAAATTGAACCACTGTGCGGCCTTCGCTGGTTAGCGACTCACCTCCATCGACCGCGATCAATTGACCCGTCAGGAAATTATTCTCGAGGATGTAGCGGACGGTGTGGGAGATGTTGCTCGGATCACCGATGCGCTGCAGCGGCAACCCATGTCGGCGCCATTCGACGTAATCGTCACCCCTGCCTTCGGGCGGCAAGATCACGCCAGGCAAAATAGCGTTGACGCGAAACTTGGGTGCAAACTCTAGAGCGGAGAGCTTCGTAAGTTCAGCCAAGGATTTTTTTGAAAGCAGGTAGGCGGCATAGTCGTACTGCTGGAAATGGATCTTGGTATCCACAATGTTGATGATGTTCCCGCCGGGGCAGGAATTGAAGAAATCACGCGACAGCAAAAAGGGAGCGAACAAATGGATCGAGAAGTTCTGCTGGAGGATCTCGACCGATGTATTTGCAATCGGTGTAGGGTCGTAGATCGACGCGCTATTCACGAGAACGGATAGCGAAGGCATCTGTTCTAGCACGGTAGGCATTAACCCTTCGACTGCCCTGTGATCACGCAAGTCGGCCTGGAACGACTCGCAGCGCACCCCGAGCGAACGTATTTCTGCAGCGACTTTCTCCGAGGACGCCTTCGAGGAATTGTAGTGCAGCGCAATGTCATAGCCCTGCTTGGCTAGATCCACTGCAATGGAGCGTCCGAGCCGTTTCGCGCCTCCGGTGATGAGTGCTGTCTGACTAGTTGGTGTCATGCTGCTTCCCTTCTAATGAGCGGATTCGGGCGGTTAACTGACTGTCTGGGCTTAGGCGGTTATAGCGGTAGGTCTGGTCCGCGATTCGCGCTATGGGGTAGTGCTCCTCAATGCGGCCCAATAGGTCCGAGCTGTCTGAATACGCCTTTTCTTGAAATCCACCGGAGGCCATGAACGCCTCCTTCAACCCAAAAAAGCTGCTCGACATAGCACAAGACTCGAGGTGGATTTGCTGACTAGGGTTATGTTTGTCCGGGACGAAAGGGTCGCCAAGGATTTTGAGTCCGCCATGCACTAAGCCGATCTCGGGGTGTGTCTGGAGGTACTTGACCCTGACATCTAGGTGGGAGGGCTCATACTCATCATCGTTGTCGATAAAGGTGACGTACTTGCCCAATGCAGACGCTATTCCAATGTTCCTGGACTGGCGATATCCTCTATTTTGATGGCGGATGTAGCGGACTCTGGGGTCCTTTTCTACAAAGGGCGCGACAACACTAAAAGTGTCATCGGGACTCCCATCATCAAACACGAGTAACTCCCAGTCGGTAAACGACTGCTGAAGGACCGACTCTATCGCCAGCTTTAGGGACTGTGGCCGGAGATAGGTTGCTAAGACAACGCTGACCGTTGGATCCAAATGATTCATTGGTGCTTATTTGTCCTGGATGAGCGAGAGGAATTCTTTACGGCAGGATTCGCTGCTACGCAGGGTTCCGGTCATCACGGAGGTCTTCATGGAAGCATTTTGTTTTTCCACGCCGCGCATCATCATACAGAGGTGTTTGGCCTCGAGTACAACGCCTACGCCCTTGGCGCCCGTGTACTCGGCGATGGCATCCGCGATCTGCTTGGTTAGATTTTCCTGAATCTGTAAACGCCTCGCGAAGACATCAACAATACGTGCAATCTTGCTCAGCCCGAGAACCTTGCCATTCGGGATGTAGCCCACGTGTGCTTTTCCGATGAACGGTAGCATGTGGTGCTCGCACATCGAGTAGAGCTCAATGTCTTTGACTACCACCAGCTGATCAATATCGCTAGTGAAAACTGCTTGGTTGACCACATCATCCAGGTTCGCCCGATAGCCCCCCGTGAGATAGGCCATCGCCTTGGCAGCGCGCTGGGGAGTATCGAGTAGCCCTTCCCGGTCGGGGTCCTCACCAATCTCAACGAGCATGTCGTGGTAGATCTGAGTGAGCTTGCTAGTATCGTGGTCTGTCATAGGGATGAATCCGGCGCAAATTTCCTAATAGTTGACACGGTGCCGCCTACTAGATTTAGAAGAATCAACCATAAAACGACCGCTCGATTTATTCAACCTCAACTCTCCCAGAGCATTGTGCCGTATGCTCGAATTCGCCCTCGCCTAGCGGATAGGAGCTGCAAAGGGGGCAGGTGCGGTCGGGGGGTGGGGAGGAGAAGTTGTCAGGTTGGCTACCATGGGGTCAAGGTATGGGCCAAACGGGGCCCCGGGGAGGGGGGATCGGCAGAGCGGAGGCCCTGAACGCGCCAGGCCTGGCGATAGGATCTTGAGGCAGAAGCCCGGGACCTTGAATTGGGTCCGGACTTGGGCGCTTAGGATTCGGTCGACGCTGCGTTAACTCCCTTTGCTCACGCGGTGGACTTCCTCCTTGGTAAACGAGGGCGCAG
>JBLFXY010000042.1:0-17365 GCA_047611645.1 Glaciecola sp. | reverse complement strand
CCGCCCATCGGGTCGCGCTGATTCCACGTTGAGCGGGTCGGGATTCGGGCCTAGTATCCCGTTTGGCTCCCAACCAGGGGAAGCGGGCGATCAAATCTAACCCGATCGTAATGGACCCTTTTGCGCATTGGCGAGAAGGCCGAAAAAGGAACCAACCCTTCCCTTCGATCGCTAAAGTCCTGCCGTGCAAATCCTCTTCCTAGCTCAACGGATCCCGTATCCCCCCAACCGGGGTGATAAGATTACTTCCTGGCGCCTCATCGAGCGCATGTCCAGGGATCACGAAGTGACCGTGGTCGCTTTTGCCCACGACGAAGAAGATCGCCTGGCTGCGAAAACCCTGACCGAGGAAAAGGGCATTCGCACCATCGCCATCGACCACGACGATCGCAAGAAGAAGATCACTTCGCTGCCCCTGCTACTCACTGGTAAACCCCTGACCTTGGGTGTTTATGGATCGAGTGAATTGAGAGCCGAAGTCGACAAGCTCATCCCGACCACCGACTTCGCCTACGCGTTCTCCTCATCCATGGGCGCTTTCCTGTTACCGCACACCCTGCCCTGGGTCATGCACATCGCGGAACTCGATTCGGACAAGTGGCGTCAATACGCCAAGCGTTCGTCCTTCCCCATGAGCTGGATCTACGGTCGCGAGAGCAAGACCCTGCTGCGCTTCGAGCAACGCCTGGCTGCCGCCGCCATCACGAACGTGCTCTGCACGCCGCTCGAAGAGGATATCTTCAAAGAACAGATCCCCGGCTTCCCCACCACCGTCATGCAGAACGGAGTGGACTTGAAGTTCTTCCACCCCGCGCCCGAAAAAGCAGAGCCCGTTCGCTTGGTTTTCACCGGCGTGATGGATTACCTACCCAATATCGATGCCTGCGTACACTTCGTTGAAGACATCCTTCCTCTGATCCGAGCCGAACATCCCGAAGTGCGCTTTGACATCGTCGGCAGCAAGCCGACTCCACAAGTACAGGCACTGGGCAACACACCCGGCGTCACCGTCACCGGTTTCGTCGACGACATCCGCGAATGGTCCCACAAAGCAAGCGTCGCCGTCGCCCCCCTGCGCATCGCCCGCGGCATCCAGAACAAGGTCTTAGAAGCCCTCTCCATGGGCCTACCCGTGGTCGGTTCCACCTCCGCCACCCAAGGCGTGCAAGGCAAACCGGGCGAACACTACTGGGTCACCGACGACCCCGCGGAGCACGCGCGCATGGTTATCGACCTGATCGAAAATCCGGACAAGGCCCGCGACCTGGGCAGTGTCGGTCGCAAATTTGTCGAGGACAATTACGACTGGGAAGTCACGCTGAAGCCATTGGATGACATAATTGGTGGCGTTAAGGCCCAACTAAAATAGAGCGCACCCCGCTCCGGGCCCTCATCCCTCCCAAACGAACGTGCAAGAGGCCCCAAGCGACAATCAAGTAAAGTAGATGAGGTCACTAGCCCTGGCGACGAGTTCACTCCGGTTGAGTTTTCAGGCTCCTTCAACCCACTCTGGCACGCGGGCTTCACGCTCATCCTCCCCGTATCGGCGGAGTGGCTCTGGTGGCGGTTAAGTGGGTTTTCCTGGGTCAGTTTTTTCGACTCATTGCCCTACCTTTGCGGGTTCGCGTACGTGGTGCTAACCATGTGCTTGGGAGTACTTTTGCTCCCAAGGCAGACTCGACCGCGCGCAGCGGCACTCTTGATCTGCTGCTTCGTAGCGATGCCTTGCTTCCTTGTGGGCCTTCACTTTTTCGGGCGAGTGAACGAGCTGGAGAAGGCCGATTTAGCCCAAAGTAGCCAGTATATTGTGGAAGCTATTCAGGCCCGCGAAAAGGAAACGGGCTCCCGCCCACTCGCATTAATTGAACGGGCTCCCGAGTATCCGAAGCCTATACCTGCCGCCGGACAGATTGCTTACTCACGCTTTGAATACTCCCCAGGTCCCGATGCACGCGGCAATTGGATTCTGGGGATTCGAATCGACCGATACCACCCTTGAAAGGCTCCCTTATGTACCGACCGGATGGGCGCTACATAAAGAAGGCGGATGGCAATAGTTACCAGGAAATCGGTCGGTGGGCTTCCATCTCTTTTATGTAGCGCTCATCCGGTAGCGCGCGCCCTACGCCGGTACTTCGGAATCTTCAACGACTTGCAGATGCAGTCGCAGGCGTGAGGCCAATTTCGCGCCCGTGTATTGCTCCTCGTCGATCACCTCGTGTGCGCCAGCGGCCAGCAACTCTGCGGCATAGCGGTGATAGCGCGCCCGAGCGATGATGTGCACATTGGGGGCCGTGGCGCGAATAAGCTCCACAATGCCGCGCGCGGCGGCCGGGTCCGGGATGGTGACGACCGCGGCTTTCGCGGATGTGATGCCGATGTGCTCCAAGACATCTGCGTGGGTCGCGTCGCCGATGTACCCCTTGAAGCCGAGGCGTTGCGCAGCCTGAACAGAATTCTGATTGAGGTCGATCACAATCACTTCGCTCGCCCTGCGCTCGAGGGTCATGCCGACAGCTTCGCCAGCAGGTCCGAATCCGATGACGATGACGTGCTCCTTTAAGGTCGCCAACTCCTCCGCATCGGTTGGAGCCACGTGACCGATTAACTTCATTGCACTGGCTCGGTTGACAATGGCCTGGGACAGGCGCGGTGCGGAGGCCACGAGGTAGGGTGTCAGGAAAAGAGTGACCACCGTAGCGGAGATGATCAGGGCGAAGAGATCGTCACCAATGATTGTTCCGTGGCCTACCGCGACGAGCACGAACGAAAACTCTCCAACCTGGCAGAGGCAAATACCCGCTGCCAGCGCGCTCGTGTGGGTGAGTCGAAAGAGACGCAGCACAAGCCAAATGATAAAAGCCTTTCCAACCACCATCGCGGCCACGAGCGCTAGCACTTGCCCAATGTGCTGGGCAAACCAGGCCGGGTTCACAAGCATGCCGATCGAGCTGAAGAACAAGGTGACCAGCAAGGTTCGCAGAGAAGCCACATCCGCGCGAATCTGGGTCGCAAAGGGGGACTCCGCCAGAATCATGCCCGCCACAAAGGAACCCAAGGCCGGCGATAGACCTAGGGTGTGTGAAGCCCATGCGGATCCAAGCCCGGTCACTATGGCCAGCAGAATGGGCAGGTCCCTATTCCTGTGCATCGATTCCAATCGCAGGACGCGCGGAACGACCTTATTGAAGAGCAAGTACAGCCCGAAGACCAAGATGCACGCGCCCCCGATTGCCTTGGCAACACCGATCCCGACTTCCTGCAAGGATCCCTCGCTGCTCAGAACCGTCACAAGCAGCACCAAGGGCACAACAGCCACATCCTGCATGAGCAGGATGCCCAAGGCATGACGACCGTGGTTGCTCTCCATCTCAGCCCGGGCGACCAATATGCGCAGAACGACGGCGGTGCTACTCAATGCAACGATCGCGCCGCAAGCCAGAGAGGTCCCGACGGGTAGGTTGAAGGCAGACGCGACGGCAAAGCCCAGACCCAAGGTGATGAGGACTTGCGCGCTTCCCCCGCCCAATGCTGCCGCCCCCAGCCCTTTCAGCCTCTTCCACGAGAACTCCAAACCGATGGTGAACAGCAGCAATGCAACGCCGAGTTCCGCAAGCGAGGCGACCTCGTCCCCGTTGGAAATCACGCGGAACGCATTGGGTCCCAATAGGGTTCCTGCTGCTAGGTAGCCCAGAATCTGACTCTGCTTTAGCCTTTCGCAAACCAGGCCCAAAAGCAAAGCGGTCAGTAGTAAGACGAGAACGTCGAAGAGTACATGCCAAAGGTCCATGCCCGGCATTGTCTCAGGCCCATCGACCTGGAGCGAGCACGTAGAGCAAACTCCGTCCCTAGTCGCGGCGAGGTCGTATCCCGCCTTCGAGCCATGAACGGCCGCCAGCTCTCGATCGGGCTTTCCCGGGAAGGTGCAAAACGAGAGTTTTCGTGGAGGCTCCCCTGGATTCCACAAGCGGAACGGTCTCCTCCCAGCGACCTGGCTAGCCACGGATTCAATAGATCGAGTGCAACTTTGTGGCACCAGACGAGTCTTATTGGGATGACGAAACCAACGGATCCCCAATGGAATGGCCAAACGCGTTGGCCGTGGTTTACCTGCACCCTACTCACGGCATTGATTCACCCCCTGTCGATACTTAGATGGTGCCCATGGGAGGTGAGGGGGGAATCTTGGATTGGAATCTGTGTTACGGCCGGGCGCTGGCACCCATGGGCGTGCTTTGCGGCTCTTTGGATGGGCCTAATGGCTGTTTTGCCCTGGAAATCGCTCAGAACTGATCTTACGGACACGTCCTTGAGGGCCTGATTTCGGTATAATGCGGGATCAAGGGCCGCCTGCTGAACCTCCCCAGGTTCCTTTTCCCGCGACCCGGACTATCTCCGACCTCTATGTCTCAGACTTTCACGCCGGTCCTGCTCCAGGGCCCTTTCAACAGCGCTCGCTTCGGCAAGACCCTTTGTATCGACATCACCACCCCCCACAACAGTTTGGTTGTGGAGCGCGGCAGTGAGCTTCCTAGGGCCTCCCTAATCGTCACCACGGCGGCGCGCTATCTAATCGACAGCTCGCGCAACGGCGACAAGCTAGACCATATCATTGTGATTGGAACCGGCATCGACCCCGCCGAGCACCCCGATCTGCGGAACATCGTAGACAACCTGCGCGCGCTCAAGGACAAGTGGTTCGCCCGTGCCAAGCTCGCTTTGCGCACGCGCACCCACGACCTCGAGGCCTACTCACGACGCTCCACAGTTTCCAAGTTCAACAGCATCTACGTTCCCATGGAATGGGGAACCTCCAAGATGTTCAACACGATGACCGGCGACAAGCCGACCCAATTGGCTGTGCTCATCAAGGGTTTAAGTCAATTGGAGAACGTCACACTCGAAGCCCAGTTCGCCAGTGGCGCAGACGGCAACATGTCCGACGCGGACATCGCTTCCTGGATCAAGAAGGTCGAAGAAGCTTCTCCGGCCCAGGTGCACTTGCTCGGAGGCCCGCCGCGCTCGAAGAAGAAGCTCAAAGCGAAAGCTTCCACGAAGCCGCAGCGCAAGAAGATCATGGACAGCTTGGTCGAAAAGACCGGAGCGACCGTGACCCTCTTCGACCACGAGACAACCCTGCCCGAGTAAGCGGCCAGGAATTGATCCTCCCATGGATACCGCCTCCTCCCAAATTGCCCGTATGCGCGGGATCTCTCGGCGCTTTGGCGATTTGGAGGCGGTTAAGGATTTGGATCTGAGCATCGCTCCGGGGGAAGTTGTCGGCTTACTGGGTCCCAATGGAGCCGGTAAGAGCACCACGGTTCGTATGCTGGTGGGCCTTTTGGAGCCCACCAAAGGAACGGTAGAAATCGCGGGGATTCGCGTGGACCTGGACCCGATCGGCGCCAAGCTCCACATTGGCTATGTGCCGGATGGAGCTCCGCTCTACCCCAACCTGAGTCCCAATCAACTGCTACGACTGGTCACGGGACTGTTTGAAGTTCCGCAACATGTGGCACGCGAGCGCAGCCAGAATCTCCTGAAGCATTTTGAACTTGAGGACAGGGCCGACGATCCGGTGGGGCAATTCTCGCGAGGTATGCGACAGAAGGTCGCGCTGGCTTGCGCCCTCGTGCACCGTCCCAAACTGCTCATCCTGGACGAGCCCCTTTCCGGGCTCGATGCCCCGTCGGCTTCACTCATCAAAGAAGTGTTACGCGGCTGGGCCGATGAAGGCGGCGCCGTGCTCTACACCTCGCACTTGCTCGACGTGGTCGAACGCGTTTGCGACCGTATGATCATCATCGATCGCGGGCAGATCGTTGGCGAAGGAAGCTTGCAAGCCTTGCGCTATCAGGCGGGCTCCTCGGGAACCCTCGAGCAGGTGTTCCTGAAGCTTTCGCACTCCGATGATCCCGCTTTGCGCGCCAAGGAACTCTTGAGCGACTTGCGCGAGAAATAGTCTGCGCCCCCTTGGCGTTTCTAAGCTGCTGCATCGCTATGATCCGGCCCGAAACGATGGTTTAAAGGCCCAATTCAGCCTTTGCTATCGCCGCTCTACGCGAATCGCGTCACCCACCGTGATCTCGCCGGATTGCTTCACCAAGCACAGCACACCACGGCCTCGCTTCCCCTTTCGGCTGGCCCGCGCCACCCTCTGGGTCGCCTTGGGCCCAAAACGCTCCACGAACAGTCCACACGGGAAATGGGGTTGAGGGCCCACCTCAAGGATCGCGCTACCTATGTGCAGGTAAGTCCCTATCGGTAGGTTTACCTCGCTCAAATTAAGGTCCACCTGCAGGTTGTCGCCTGACATGGACATGCGCTCTTCGCCCGGAGAAACGGCGCGAAGAACATGAACGTTTATCAAGCTGATCTCGCCCTCGGCCGACTCCGGATGTTGGCTGCGCCGATCCCCGATCACGCCCTTGCCGACTTCTACCCGAATCGTATCCGGCGTCAAACGCGCGCCAACACCGCCGCCTGCGGGTCTTTGCACCAATCTATACACACGACCGTCATCCAACGGGGAGTCGGGCAGGTTTTTAAACCACCCATCAAATCGGAAGGAAAAATCCATCAGCTTTTCGGGATACTGCCGACCTGGATCGGCTTGAATTTTGTGTCGACCGCGACCATGGTCACTTGAGCTTCGGTCACATACGCGTGCGCACCGCCGCCGAACCGTCGCTGCGCCCAAACCGACACGTGCACCGTAATCGACGAACGACCCACTCGTGAGGTGCGCGTGAAGAACGAAACCAGATCGCCCACGTACACCGGAGCTTTGAAATCGATCTTGTCCATAGAAACGGTTACGACCATTCCCGCGTGGGCCTTGTGCGCTTCTGTCGCAGCCGCCAAGTCGATTTCCGCCAGGATGGTGCCTCCAAAAATGGTGCCCACCGCGTTGGTGTCCTTGGGCATCATCACGCGCCGAATCGACGGCATTTGATGCTCGGGAAACTTCGCCTCGGAATCCTCGTCGTTTTGCTGTTTGTGCTTGGGGTCGCTCATGATTGGGTTCCTTAGCCTTCCTGAAGGCTCATACGAGCCCATTCTGCGATCCGCTCGCGAACAATGTTCAGCTGGCCTTTGAAAAAGTGATCGGCACCGGCGACTTCCTGCATGTGGAGCCGTCCGGCCAAATCCGGGAGATCCCTCTCGAACGCTTCACGCGTGCCAAAGCCGTCCAATTCGGCCATAAGCGCCATACCCGGCTGCTGCACGTCCTTAGCGAAGGATAAATTGTAGATGCTGACCGGGAACGCGATCAGGCAAATTTTCTTCATGCGCGGCTCCGTGCGCGCGACGCTCACGACCGTTCGGGATCCGAATGAGAAGCCAGCTCCCCATAGATCCAAACCCGGATAGCGATCCTCCATGAAGTCCAGTGCGGCCACCAAATCGCCATCCTCGGCACCTTGGCCGTCGTGCACGCCTGCACTCAAGCCAACGCTGCGAAAATTGAACCGCAGGACCGCCAGGTTTGCGTCTTGAAACCCGCCCGCGGCACGGTGCACGACGTTGTTACGCATGGTGCCGCCAAGCGTCGGCGGGGGCGGACTCGGATGGGGATGACAGACCACAACCGCCGCTGTGGGCGCCTGATCTTTGGGTTCCCAAAGGAGCCCTTCCAGCGACCCGACAGGGCCTTCAAACGTGACATGCATGCCGGGAAGGTAGCAGGTGCCAGCCCCCGTGTTGTACGGTAGCGAGGGATTAAGCCTGTCTTATTTCATGGGGTTTTGCTTCAACCGTTCCAAGCCGGGTGCTTGCAGGCGCCGGAAGCGAACCTCGCTCGGCCTTTGGGGCCTCTGGCGTGAATCCTCATGAAATAAAGCAGGCGAAATTGCCAAAGCAATGCAAAGCACAAATAGCATGGGCATGACCCGCAGAATCTGGAGTTTGGCCAAAGCCCGCTTGCAAGGCGAGTGGTACGGCGAAGGTGGGGGCAGCTTGCCCATCGCGCCGCTGCTCTTCCAAGGCATGATATCGTCGGCCCTAATTTTTGTCGTGCGCGGGGATCTGGATCCCCATGGCCATGCCGTCTTTGCGTTCACCCTACTGATGGCGCTGAGCTTACTCTCACTGCTCGGTGAATTGGCCCCCTTGCTCGCGCAAGACCCCGCGGAGGAGTGGGTTGCCGGCTTGCCTGTGAAGCCCAGGGATATTCGCTTGTCCAAGATTTTGGTGTGCGGAATGATCGTCGCGATCATGAGCTTTAGTGTTTCGGTACCCGCCGCACTATTGGCTCCAGGCGATGTGAGTTGGCTATGGCGCTTATCGCTCGTGGGTCTCGGTGTCGTGTTCGCTGGGTGCCTGACCGCGACCGGATTGTTGCTGCACGCATTCTGCCAAGGTCCTCGCTCAGGCTTGCTCGTTCTGCTGCAAGCCATGTTGTTCGTCGGTATGTTCGTGGGGTTCGCGACCGCACTGGGACAGGCCTCACGCTTGACCGGATGGAATGAGACCGGTGATGTATGGTTGTTTCTACCAAGCACTTGGTTTGCTGCTCCGCTCGCTCCGAATGCTCTGGGGCCGGCAAGCTACCTACTGATTGGCTTCGTTTTGTTATGCGCGGGTATTTTGCACTGGGCTCCTTTCCCGCCCAGCGCCTCAGCGCATGGAACTCGCTCACTGCTCGGAATCATTCTCAGTCCATTGCGCTCCCTCGCCAGAGTGATCTGGGTACAGCCCAAGGAGCGCCCGATTTTCGACTGGATCTTCGAGGGATTGCCTGCGGAAAAAGACTTCGCTCTTCGAACCTATCCCTTGATGGCGATTCCACTGGCGTTCTTGTTCTTAGGTGCCGACCCCAGCACGGTACAAGGTCAAGGCTTGATCGCGATCCTATGTTTTGCGCCGCTTACCTACCTGCCCATCTTGCTGTTGTTCGTGCCCACGACATCGCACCCGGAGGCCCGAACGCTGCTGGATGCGGCCCCCTTGCACCCTCAGGATGAAGCCGAAGGCGCGCGTAAAGCTGTAGCCATTCGCATCGTATTGCCGCTCTACCTAGGTTTGATGGCACTTATCTCGTGGCTCTCTGGTTTGGAGCTGGCGCTGCACCTGGTCCCGCCTGCCGCTGGATTCACCGTACTGCTTATGCGCAGTCTTTGGGGGCACTACGTGGAGCGCCCGCCGCTTTCGACGCCCGCCTCCGACCTCGGCGGAGTGTGGCGCGATGATCTCACGGGCGGAATGTTCTTCCTCGCCATTATCTCCGTGGGCTTAGCGCTACTCACTTGGCGTTATGTACCAGGGGCCATGGGCGGTATCGTTTTAGCTGTCGTATTGATGGCCATCGAGCTAGCGCTCAGCCGGCGAGCGACCCGATCCACCGCCGTGCATGGCGCTTCCTAAAGCGTTGTTCCTAAAGCGTTGTTCCTATCAGGCCGCCAACGATCGAAGTGACCGCCATGGCGAGTCCGCCCAGCAAAGTGACGCGCAACGCTCCAACCATTTGATTGGCTCCGCCGGCGCGTGCTGCCAGCGCACCCAACACCGCCAAGAAGACCAAGGTGGAGCCCGCGATAATGGTCATTTGATTCTCCGCGAATCCGGCCAGCACCACTCCCAGCGGCAAGCCGGCTCCCACCGCAAACGAAATACCTGAGGCTATGGCAGCTTGGCCAGGCTTGGCTCCGTTCCAGTCCAAGATGCCGAGTTCGTCGCGGGCGTGGGCTCCGAGCGCATCGTGCTCCATCAACTGTGCGGCAACTTCGTGGGCCAAGTCCGCATCCAATCCGCGGTCGCAATAGATGATGGCCAACTCCTGAAGCTCATACTCCAGGTTCTCCGACAAGGCAATGCGTTCCACTTCCAGATCCGCCTTCTCGGTATCGGCTTGCGTGCTCACCGACGCGTACTCGCCGGCCGCCATGGACATGGCGCCAGCGACCAGTCCCGCGACGCCCGTAAGCATGACCGTATCCTGATTTGCTTGGGCCGCAACAACAGCCATGACCAAACTCGCCGTGGAAACCAAACCGTCGTTGGCGCCCATGACCGCCGCGCGCAGCCAACCGGAACGGTGGATGCGGTGGACGTGCGGGTGCTCGAGCGGGTGACCTTCCTGACTCATGATGGATGGGCGTTGGGCAGTTGATCGATGAACACCTGGATATCGCTGGCCAGCGGGCTCTCGACCGTCACGCGATGATTACCGCTGGGACTCGTAAATACCAGTCGGTGGTGATGCAAAGCTTGCCGATCCATTTGAAGCTGGACGCGGTCCGCTTCCGTGAGGGTTTCGTCTGCAGCCCGAATGAAGAGCTGCTCGTCGGGGCCGTACAGCTTATCACCCACAATAGGATGTCCCATAGCCGCCAAGTGCACGCGAATTTGGTGCTGCCGCCCGGTGTGCAGGTCGCATTCCACCAGGGTGTAACCCTGGAACCGCTTCACCACTCGCCAATCCGTGCGGCAACTCAGGCCATCCTCGGTCACGGTCATCTTCAGTCGCACCGCGCTGTAATGGTCCGATCCAATGGGCCAGCGAATGGATCCTTTTTTCGCCGGAACCTCACCACAAACCAAGGCCAGGTAGGTCTTCTCGACCTCGTGGGCTTCGAATTGGCGGCGCAGTTCGCGGAGGGCCTGGGTGCGTGTCCCAACCAACAAAACCCCACTGGTTTCCCGGTCCAAGCGGTGCGAGAGGCGCGGCGCGAGGCCTAGCTCATCCGCCATTTCCCGTGCGCAATGGGCGTGCACCCGCTGGATCATGGTGTCGAGCGTGTGACGGCCGCTGGGGTGCACGGGCACTTGCGGTGGTTTGTCCACCACCATGACACCGGCTTCCAAGTGCAGAATCTCTACCGGCGAGACCTCGCCCTCCGGCTCCGGCAACCGCAACTGCTCGGGGATAATCACCATCACCTGGGAACCGTGACGCAACTTGCGCCCGGGTCGAAGCTCCGTGGCAAGTTCTCCCGCGCCCTTAGGATGTTCGGGGGTGGCAATATCCACCTGCACAAATCCATCGCGGATCAAAGCCTGGATCGAAGTACGGGAGCGCCAGGTCAGATGGGCCAGCAGGAACTGATCCAACCGCAGGTGCAGCTCGTGCGCCTTGAGGCGAAAGAAGCTGCCATCCACTTCGAGTTGGATGCGATCGGGGGGACGGTTGAGGTCCCTTTCCTTTTCGAAGAGGCCCATGGCTACAGGATAGTCGGGTGCAATGATTCCGTGGTCAAGCAGGTTGGCTAACTACGAGATTAGCCGCGAGCGGGGTCTTGCACCCCCCTCGCGGCTATATGCTGCATTGACCTAGTGGAAACTAGTCGCGGCTGAAGCCGCCGTCGTTGCCACCGTCGTGGCCACCACCACCGGAGTCGAAGCTGCTGCTTCCACCACCGGCTCCGGCACCACGGTTGGGCTTAGCCGACTGGCGACGACGACGAACGCGGAACTTGCGGTTCGGGTCGTTTTTGCGCGTGGCTTTTTGGATCATGCGTAGACGCTCGCGACGCTCGCGGCGTCGGCGGTCTGATCGCTTCTCGTGCCAGGTGCGGGCTTTCGCCATGCGGAAGATTCCGCTGTAGTTGCACTGGCGTTTGAAGCGGCGCAGGGCGGCTTCTAGGGACTCG
The DNA here is from genome assembly GCA_047611645.1 of Glaciecola sp. GTDB lineage: Bacteria > Planctomycetota > UBA1135 > UBA1135 > NORP259. Next base: position 5,774 of record JBLFXY010000042.1, on the reverse strand, counting down.
TTAGAGCGGACGGCGACCTTGATCACAGGCTGTAGTTTTTCATCTCGGGGAACTCGGAGGGGCACCGGGGGCTTTTCGGAGAGTGGAAAATCCCGGGCAAGAATTGCGGGTGGGAGGGTATCGGCAATATGCCTCAGTTGCAAAGGCTGGCCCTGGAAAATCAGTGACTTCCCATGTCATTCTAGGTTGGTGTCCAAAGCCCAAGCCAGCTCACAGCCCTCTTCGGACCCCGGAGATGGGGATTCCATCCCCTTCCAGGGTCTGGTCGACCTGATCACGTACCACGACGAGAGGTCCTTCTATACGGTCCTAAAGCTTGTTCCTGAGGAGGGTTACGACATCCCCATCACCGGGGAGCTCTTCGGCCCGACGCGCGTCACAGCCGTCGGTAAAACGATAGAGCCCCATGAGGGCGCCCGCGTGAGGCTCTGGGGACGCTGGGGCAAACATAAGGCCCACGGGTCACAATTTGAGTTCGAACGCCTGGAGCCCCTGCTACCCACCGACGTGAAGGGCCTGGTGCGCTACCTGGCCTCCAAGGCTTTTCCTGGAATCGGAGCCGTCACCGCCCAGCGCATCGTCGACACCCTGGGTACGGACGCCCTGGACCGCATCGCCAATGACCCTGAATGCTTGGAGGGCATCCAAGGGCTACGCCCCGAGGCCGCCGAAACCCTGCGGGAAGGCCTAGCCGACCAGGTGGTCATGCATCGCTCCCTGGCCTTCCTGCTGGGACTCGGGCTCGCCACCCACCAGTCCCGGGCGGTTCTAGAGCGCTACGGCGCCACATCTGAAGCGGAAGTACGGCGAGATCCCTACCACCTGGCGGGCATCCCCGGCATCGGATTCGCCACCGCGGACAAGACTGCGCGCTCCCTCGGCATCGGCGAGCACGACCCGCGTCGCCTCAAAGCTGGTCTGGAATACAGTCTCCAGGAAAGTGCGGACGACGGGCACAGCTGCCGCCGTATCGACTCCCTGCTGGAGGAGACCACGGAACGTCTGAACCTGGCCCGCAACATCGAAGGCGACCTGGCCACCGCCCTCCAGGAACTGGCCCACGCGGACAAGCTGCGTATCGAGACCCAGGTGCTCGGCCTTGAGGATCCTACCGACCCCAGCGCCCACGTTTACCTGCCCTGGCTTTTCCACTCCGAAAAGCACGTGGCCAAGAACATTCATCGCTTGCTGCACCAGGAGGCCAAGCCCCTGGCGACGCCGGAGCAATTGGCACGCGTAGAATCCTCCAGCGAACTCAACCTCTCGCCCGACCAGCGCGAGGCCGTGTTGAGTTTGCTCGCCACGCCCGTCGGTCTGCTCACCGGTGGACCGGGCGTGGGCAAAACCACCATCGTGCGGCTCATTGTCGCTCTGGCGGAAAGCGCGGGCTCTCGGGTGGAGCTCGCCTCGCCCACGGGCCGCGCGGCCAAGCGGCTCGCCGAAGCGACCGGCCGACCCGCAAAAACGGTACACCGCCTGCTGGGTTACGCCCCAAATGCCAAAGGCTCAAGCTTCACACGCAATTTGGACGAGCCCCTCGAAGCCGACTTGATCGTCGTGGATGAGATTTCGATGCTCGACGTGGTGCTAGCGCACCACCTCTTGCAAGCGATCGCCGACGGCACGCGCGTAATTTTGGTCGGCGACCCGGACCAGTTGCCCTCCGTCACCGCCGGCAACGTTCTGGCCGACCTACTCGCCAGCGAAGCGATCACCACCGCGCGTCTGACCCATATTTTCCGCCAGGGCGCCGCTAGCTTGATCGTTGAAAATGCCCACCACCTATTGGCTGGAGAACCCCTCGAATACCCGGCCAAGGGCGACCTTTCGCGCGACTTTTACTTTTTCCAAAGCCCGAGCCCCGCTGGTACAGCCGATTTACTGATCGACATTGTTACGCGTCGCCTCAAGGAAACCTTCGACGTGGATTGGACCACCGATGTGCAGGTCATTGCGCCCATGTACAAAGGCGACTGCGGCGTGGACGCTCTCAACAATCGCTTGCGCGAGGCGCAAGGTATCGGCGGGCGCGAAGTCGAGATAGGTCTCAACAAGTGGCGAACCGGCGACCGCGTGCTGCACACGCGCAACGACTACGAGCGCGAGATTTTCAATGGGGACATGGGGCGCATCACCGACATCTCCGCAGATGGCACAGTCACCGTCAAATATCTTGAGCAGGACGTCACATACACGGGACGTGAGTTGAATGACCTACGACCCGCGTTTGCTATCACCGTGCACCGCAGTCAGGGCGCCGAATTCCCCGTGGTCATCATCCCACTTACACACCAACACTGGATGATGCTGCGAAAGAAACTGCTCTATACCGCCATCACGCGCGCGCGCCAATTGGTCATCCTGGTCGGCTCCCAGGACGCTCTCAAAACAGCGCTGAACAGCACAGAAGACAGTATTCGAACGAGTTTACTGCGTGAGCGCTTGCAGGCCTAGCGCCGTAAGATGCTCGTTGCGATCGGATTGGTCGCCCTAATTATCTGCGGCGGCAGCCCGTTCGCTACGACTCGCGGTCGCCCCGTCGAGAAGGACGTCGAGCTATTCCGGGAGAAGGCAGCTACGCAGGTGTAGCCCAATTCGCCACGAAGGACCAGGTACCGCTATGGCTCGAGCGCATTGAGAACAGGGACCGAATTTTCGGGTAAAATGGAACACCCCCCACACTCGGCAAACACCTATTCGAAATCGACGACACAACTAGCGAGACCTTTCCAGCTAAAAAGCCCAATGGCAAGAACCGTAGCGCGGTACTGTTCAGTGACATGACCGTGGACTCTAGCTGTCTAACCGTTGAATTCCGTCGTCTCTAAAAAAGCCTGGACCCTGGCTGCGGTGGACTACACCGCGGTGTACTGATTACGGCAAGAAAATGGAGCGGCGGAGCCCGGAGGCTCAGCGCTTCACATGCCGGAGAGGTCTACTATATCCCTCCAGCTACAACTAGTCTTCTGCGCGCAGTGCCTGCGGAAGCCAACATGTAACAACCACGAATTCAACACCTAAGGCAATGCCGAGGACGTCGCCCGGCATGCATGTGAACCCTTCGTACTTGGCGCCGGGAATCTCGCCCAAAGTCACCTCTGGGGCTGAATCCCGGGGGGGCAAGGTCAATAAATGGGCCACCTGGCAGAGGTTCGCGGGTCTAGAGTCTCATGCTGGATCTGTGGGAGGTATCCTGGATAGTCATCAGCCTCCGAATGTCCAGATCCCCCAACCCACCAATCCATGCAAGACGCAAAATTGAAAGCGGCTCTCGAGCAACTACGTGAAGAGATCAATCAATCTGGCCTGGCCAACGGCCACACGCGAACCCGGCTCAACGGCCTGATCTCCGACCTGGAAAGCAATATCGGGCAAGAGCCTGACGAGCAAGCCAACAACACGCTTGTTGAGCAGGTCAAGGAGTCCATCGGGCACTTGGAATTGGAATACCCCCGCACGACCACAATTTTGAATCAAATCCTGACAACTCTTGGTGGCGCAGGGATCTAGCAGGCGGCCGTCAGGGGAACCAAGCATCCCCTAGCCGCTTCCAAAGCATCGATTGATGGTGAACAATCACCAATACTCGCTCACGCGCCACTTTGTGAGTTTCTAACACGGGGGACTTTCCGTAAGTAGCCTCGGGGGTCAAGCTACTCTAGGCGACCTGCATTCAATTCTGGATCCCTGGCCAGCCCCTTAGAACCATGCCTATTCTCCGTTCTCTATTGGTCTCGCTCCTAGCGATCGCCCCCCTCTTCGCCAGTCAATCGCCGGGGGCTTCGCCCCCAGAACAAGCGCCAGCTCAAGTGGATCGCGTAGTGGAGGGCTCCTTCGGCAGGGCCTCCCTGGAACAGCGCTCACTCACGACTCTGGAAGCCCTGCGCGAATCCCTGGCTGCTGAGCGAAAACAACTCCGGAATTTGGAACTTGCGTACGATCCGAATTCTAGTGCTGAGCGAAAGTTGGAGCACTTGGACAAAATCCGGGCACTTCAATCCACGATCAAGAAACTGAAGTACGACTTCGAGTCCGTGGCCACAGGCGTCGATGTACGGGCTTTTGATCTGGGCGTAGATGCCGAGTTCGATTTACTCGAAGAGGTCGAGGGGCTTCTCAAACCCATTGTCTCCGAGCTCCGCACGGCCACCGAAGCGCCTCGGGAAATGGAACGCCTGCGGCGTGCGCTCGAATATGCCGCGCAGCATGAAGTCCTCGCCACGACAGCTGTGAAGCAACTCGACGAGTTGATAGCCATGGCGGAGACCTCGCAAATGCCGATAACGCTGGTTGCTGCGCTTAATGAGTCAAAGGAAGAGTGGGAAGCCCGGCTGCGTCAGCTGGACAACCAGCGTACAGTGGCCGGTTTTCAACTCGAACAGCACGAAGCCCGCAAGCGCTCGGTCATCGATTCCATGCAGGGCATGTTTGGTGATTTCTTCCGCACACGGGGCATCAATCTCCTGCTTTCGATTTTGACCTTCCTGGCAGTCCTGCTCGGATTGCGGGCGGCCTACCGCTTGGTCAACAAGAAATTGCGTCGGCACAATCGGGGAGAACGCAAGTTCTACGCGCGCTTACTGGATGTGCTGTACTACGGCTTTTCCGGTATTGCCGCAGTGGGCGGCAGCATACTCGTTCTCTACTCCGCTGGAGACTGGGCCATGCTGGGTTTGGCGATCCTGCTCTTGCTCGGTTTGGGTTGGGCCAGCAAAGCCGCCGTGCCCATGTTTTTCGAGCAGATTCGACTGTTGCTCAACCTGGGTTCGGTGCGGGAAGGCGAGCGTGTCATCTATCAAGGGCTTGTGTGGCGTGTGACTCGACTCTCGATCAACACGCTTTTCGTCAACCCGAAGCTGGCTGGCGGAGTGCGTCGCGTCCCTCTGGGCGACATGATCGAATTGCGCTCGCGTGCAAGTGCGCCCAACGAGCCATGGTTCCCCACCAGCCGCAACGATTGGGTTTTGATCGACGACAATCGCCTGGGCCAGGTCGTATTTCAATCGCCTGAAATCGTTCAGGTGCAACTGACCGGTGGAAGCCTCGTGCACTACCCCACCACGGACTTCATGGGGGTCCGCCTCGAAAACTTAAGCTCCGGTTTCCGGATCACTCAGCGCTTTGGAATCGACTACGCCCATCAGGCCACCTGTACCGAGGAAATCCCTGCAAAGATGCACGCCCACCTCACCAAAGGCCTTACGGGCCAATTTGAAAAGGCGCATTTGGCTGACCTTAGAGTCGAGTTCATTGAAGCCAGCGCCTCCTCCTTGGACTACGCCATCCTCGCCGACTTCAACGCCGAGGCCGCTCCCGACTACCAAAAAATCGACCGAGCCATCCAGCGCTTACTCGTTGACGCATGCAACAAGGAAGATTGGGTGATCCCCTTCACCCAAATCACTATGCACCAAGCGCCGAGCGTGTAAGTGCGAATCCTGCAAGGCAGTCAATCGGGACGCATATCGATTCGGGCGCGAGCCCCTCGGGTCGTGCAGCAAGGACCATTCAACAGGCGGCCAAAGCCGCCTGCTGAATAGACCTTAGCGTGAGGTCGGCTTCATCTGGCCGCCCATGGACTGCCAGCCGTTCATGTCCGCGCCGGAGACATGCAGGGTTATGCGTTTGCCCGCTCGCATGAGGATGAACTCGACTTCAAAGGACTTCACCTGGAGCTGTTGTGCCACGGCCATAAAGTCCGCCTGACTCTGGTACTCCTTTCCGTTAGCCCCGATGATCATATCGCCTTCGCGGAAGCCGACTTTGGCCAGGTC
>JBLFXY010000041.1:0-17377 GCA_047611645.1 Glaciecola sp. | reverse complement strand
CCCAAGGACATGATCAAATCCCACGTGTCGTCGTGTCGTCGTGTCGTCGTGTCCCCGTGTCCCCGTGTCCCCGTGTCCCCGTGTCCCCGTGTCGCCGTGTCGCCGTGTCGCCGTGTCGCCGTGTCGCCGTGTCCCCCCCCGAGGTTTCAGCCGAAGGCCAAACCGAGCCGACTCTATTAAAAACTTTCGGCCTCTCAGCCCAGTCCCTAAATCCCCATCCTCCCTCTCCCAAAACCCGCACACCTTTCGCGTCCTTCGCCCCTTCGCTTCTTCGCGTGAACAGACCCGCATCACTCTCCATCCAGCCCCAAACCCCCAAGCCGCTCAATTCACCACTACTTTCCGCCCAAGGCCCTCCAACAAACCCACACACAAAAAAGGCGCGCCTTCTAGAACAGAAAGCGCGCCTCTATTTGGCCGACAAGGTAGAACCCCACCGGTCAAAGCTTAAAGCCTAATAGCGGTAGTGATCCGGCTTGTAGGGGCCGGTCTTGGGGATGCCCAGGTACTCGGCTTGATCGTCCGTCATAACAGTCAACTTCACACCAAGCTTATCCAAGTGCAAGCGCGCCACTTTCTCGTCCAAGTGCTTAGGCAAGGTGTAAACCTTGTTCTCGTACTTGTCAGAGTTCGTGTGCAACTCGATCTGCGCCATCACCTGGTTCGTGAAGGAAGCACTCATCACAAAGCTGGGGTGCCCAGTAGCGCAGCCCAAGTTGAGCAAGCGGCCTTCAGCAAGCATCAGCACGCTATGTCCGTCGGGGAACTTGAACAAGTCCACCTGGGGCTTCACGTTAGTCCGCTCAATACCAGGGAACTTCTCAAGACCAGCCATGTCGATCTCATTGTCGAAGTGGCCGATGTTACCCACAATGGCGTTGTTCTTCATCTTCGACATGTGCTCGACGGTGATGATATCTTTGTTGCCAGTGGTGGTGATAAAGATGTCAGCTTCGCCGACGATGTCGTCGATGGTGGTGACTTGGAAGCCTTCCATGGCCGCCTGCAATGCGCAGATGGGATCGATCTCGGTGATGATCACGCGAGCGCCTTGACCCCGGAGGGATTGAGCGCTGCCCTTGCCCACGTCGCCGTAACCGCAGACCACTGCGATCTTACCGGAGAGCATGACGTCGGTAGCGCGGCAGATTCCGTCGACGAGGGAGTGACGGCAACCATACAGGTTGTCGAACTTACTCTTGGTGACGGCATCGTTGACGTTGATAGCGGGGAACAGAAGCTCGCCGCGCTCGACCATTTGGTAGAGACGGTGAACACCGGTGGTGGTCTCCTCGGAGACGCCGTTGATGGCACCAGCGACCTTGGTCCACTTGGTGTTGTCAGCGGCGATGGAAGCCTTGACGGTGGTCAAGAAAACCTTCCACTCGTCGGAAGAGTTGGCATCGGGGCCGGGCACTTTGCCGGCCTTCTCGAATTCCTCACCCTTGAGCACGAGCATGGTGGCGTCGCCACCGTCGTCCAGGATCAGGTTGGGAAGGGTTCCGTCGGGCCAAGTGAGCATCTGCTCGGTGCACCACCAGTACTCGGACAGGCTCTCGCCTTTCCAAGCGAACACGGGCACGCCAGTGGGGGAGTCCTCGGTTCCGTTGGGACCCACGAGCACGGCAGCAGCCGCGTGGTCTTGGGTGGAGAAGATGTTGCAAGAAGCCCAGCGCACTTCGGCGCCGAGTTCGACCAACGTCTCGATCAAGACCGCGGTCTGAATCGTCATGTGCAAGGAGCCCGAAATACGGGCGCCCGTCAGGGGCTTGGTAGCTCCGAACTCTTCACGCAGGGCCATCAGGCCGGGCATTTCAACCTCGGCCAATTTGATTTCCTTACGACCGAAGTCGGCAAGCGAGATGTCCGCGATCTTGTGATCGGACAGCAGGTTCATGGTGGTGCTCATAGTGATATGTCGCGGTAAGTTGGCGTTTGCGCCAACAGGAATGGCCGCAAAGGCCTTTAAGGATTAGGTAGGGGGGATGGCGCGCTTCAGACCAAAGGGACTTGGGCGCGCACGATATACAAAGGCAAGGAAACTGGGTCTCCTGTGCCTGGTTGAGTGGGGCAGTAGCGATCTTCGGAGAGATCGATGGACGGGTTTTCGAAGCCCGCATGCTGCAAAGCGGCCTGCACGTGTTCGGGGTGCAAACCCAGGTGGCGATCGCCGAGCTCTGAGTGCATCCACTGCTCTTTGTGCGGAGCGAGTTCGAGGATGACGGCCCGGCCTCCGGGCTTGATCACCCGTCGCATTTCCGCCAGAGCGGGGCCCAGGTTTTCCAGATGGTGCAGCACCATACCGGCCACGGCTCCGTCCAATTCGCCGTCCTCTAGGGGCAAGGCGTCGAATTCTCCCAAGCGGAATTCGACCTTAGTGGAGTCGGGAACGTGTGCCAGTTGGGCCTTGGCTTGATCGAGCATGCCGGGGCTGGGGTCGATACAGATCAGGCGCGCAGCAAAAGAAGCCAGCGCGCGCGCCATGTAACCGGTACCGGAACCGATGTCGCCCAGGGTCAAACCGCCGGCGAGCAGGTTGGCCACGGCCCGTTGCCGTGCCTGACCGTTTTGGAAGAGCGCGCCGCGCTTTTCCCATTCACCCGCCACGGAGTCGAAGAAGTCGGTGCTTTCCTGGCGACGCTCCGAAACGATGCTGGCCATGCGGGCCAGATCCGCCTCGTGCCCGGGAAGGCCTTTGAGGCCATCGCGCAAGGACATCCAAAGGCGGCTGCCCAGATGACCGTCGTCCATGCGTTGTTGCTCCAGGGCCGAACGCAGCAAGATGGAGGTGCCCAAACGGCGCTCCTGCAACAATTCTCCCTCTCGCAAGACACGCAGGTGGTTCGAAACCCGGCTCTGAGCCAAGTCCAAGGCCCGTGCCAGCTCACCCACAGACAGTTCCTCGCGCTCCAGGAGGGCGAGGATTCGCAGCCTAATAGGGTCCGCGAGTACCTTGAGGAGGTGGGGAAGGTCCGAAACGCTTGCTTGCACGGAACAACATTACGTCATGATGCACTGATGTACCAAGGGGGATTTTGGAAAAATTTGGGGCCCACCCGCTAGAGGTCCAGAATCGGACCCGGCTAGCAGATGGGCCCCAACAGGCCAAAAAAGCGCTGATTACTGCTCTGACTGGGGCTTGTCCGGGAAAAAATCGAGCAGATCCAAGGGCATCACAATGGAGGACACGATGTTTCCGACGTGGCTGGCAACGCGCTTGAAGTACCGCATGGTCAGGACCTGGCCGGCCTCGTTCACGTCCTGAATGCGCAGCAATTCACCGATCCGCTGGTCGCACATCTTCTGGAAGACCTCAATCTCCTTGAGAAGTCCACGGGAGGCATCCACATCCTTGCCTTCAAAGAGGTGATAGGACCGCACCAAGAATCCAGAGGCCTTGTCCTTCATCGAGATTAGAGGTTGCAGCTCGTCGGGTCCACCCAAGCCAGCGCCTGTGCAGGCCAGCTCAAACAGGTTCTTGGAATAGTCGCCGATGCGTTCCGCATCCTTCACCAGGCTCATCAGAACCAATAGCGAGGGAAAGGTCGCCGCACCGTGAACCGTGCCATGCACTACCAGGGCGCGCCGCACTTCAATCTCGGTCCTGTTGATGCGCAGATCTGTCGCGTACAGGTCTTCGCGGATGACATCCGATGTGGTGCCCCCGAGCAATGCATTGGAGGCCGCATCAAAAATGTGGCGACCGTCCTGAAGCATCTGAAGGAACTGCTTGTTGATTTCGTCAAGGCCCACAGAGGAGCCGCCGATGTTTTGTAGCCAGTCGAACATAGTTTGCTTGGTTCCTTAATTTCTGAAGAGAAGGTAGCCCAAGAGGGGGAGGAAAACGAACATGCCGAACACGTAGGCCACCAGCCAGAGAGGGGTTTCCTGGGCTTTGCGGGCCAAAAGGCGCGACATCTTGAGGGGGATTTGCCGGACGGCAGGGATGGGGTAAAAGATCAGCACGCCTGCCAAATTGAACAGCAAGTGCACCAACGCAATCGTCAACCCATCGCTGGTCTCGGCCGCTTGACTAGCAAGTATTGCCGTTACTGTGGTGCCGATGTTGGCGCCCAGCATGATGGGGAAGGCGTTTTCTAGGGTCAACACACCAGCGGCGCACATGGGCACCAGTAGGGATGTGGTGATGCTGGAGGACTGAACCGCCATGGTGACCATTATACCGACCAGGATGCCGGCGATGCCGGACTTGCCAAGGGTCTTGTTCATGGCTCGTTCAAGCGGGCCAGAGATCAAAATGCGCATGTTCTTCGTGATGAAGATCAAGCAGACAAAGGTCATTCCAATGCCCAGCAACAATAGGCAGATGGTCAGCGGAGTGCCTGCCAGACCGAACCACTCCAATGCGTCTTTGATGACCTTCGAGGCCGACTTAACCGCAGCCTTGATGGGGCTCTTGAAATTGCCGCCCTCAGATTCCGAGATGAAAAAGCGGGTCATGGAGGTCGCCGTCCCCTGAAGCACTCCCGTGGCCAACTCGATCGGCAATAGCAAAGCCACGCACATCAGGTTGAAAAAGTCGTGCACGGTGGCTGCAGCGAACGCCCTGCGGAATTCAGGTCCCTGACGGATGTGCCCCATCGAAACGATCGTGTTCGTAATCGTGGTTCCGATGTTGGCGCCCATGATCATGGGCACGGCGCTCTTGAGAGGTAGAGCCACGGATTTTGCTGCACCCACCAATCCCACAATAGTGGAGGTGGTGGTGCTCGAACTTTGCACCAGGACCGTAGCCAAGACACCGACGGAGAGTCCTGCGAAGGGATTCTCAACCCCGGTGAACAGGTTGCCTGCCGCGCCCTCACCAAAGGCTTTGATGGAGCTGCCCATCAATTTGATTGCGATCAGGAACCCGAAAAGCAAACAGCCCACCAGCACCCACCGAAGGAAGGTGTAAAGGGCCTGGCCTTGCTTTTGGCCTGGAGAAATAGCTTGGGTCATTGGATGGGGAATTCAGGATAGAGTAGGAGACTCGACCTTTGCAGAGTTTGGCCGGCTGGTTGAACCAGACCAAGGCAGGCGGAGATGCTAACGACCTTCCGTTAAGGGGTTATTAAGTATTTTACAAATCGGTTGATTGTCGAGCAGCCCACTGGCGAGCAGGGAAATCACCCGCGGACCCGCCCAGGTCGCCTGCCGGCTTGGTTGGAGGCATGCATAGGGGCGTCGGCTGGAGGCGCCGTTAGGCCACTAGAACGAACGACCAGACAGTAAAACTGGGCCTGGCCGGGCGAACTGTGACGAGCAGCGGTGGAACCGCTGGCGTCCCGCGGGCTTCAGGGCACAAAAAACCCGTCTTAACAGGGCGTCAAGACGGGTTTTGCAGGGGCCTAGGGCCCCACAGATAGGATGACTACTGGGCCAAAGCCTCGAATTCCTCCACAGAAATCGCAAGCACTTCGATTTCAAGGTCGCCGCTAGGCAATGCCAAGGTGCAGGCCTCGCCGATATGGCGCCCCAACATTCCCTGGGCCAAGGGAGCGCGATAGCTGACCACCGAGCACTCGTGGACCTTTTCCAAGTCCCACGGGCCTAGCAAGAGGACCTCATGCGTCTCGCCATTCTTGAGTTCTTTGTAGCTGACCCGGGTACCCGGAGCCACGGTGTTTTCCGGGATCGGAGCGTTCTCGATCAAGTCGGTGTTGCGCAATTCCGCTTCCATTATTTTCGCACGTGAAGTCAGGTTGCGCTGCTCCTCGATAGCGGCTTCCCACTCCGAGTTTTCGGAGAGGTCACCGAACGAAGCTGCCTTGCCGATGGCCGCCTCGTTTTCGGGGATCTTGACGTCCATGATCAACTTGAACTCGGAACTGCGCGAAGTCAGGCCCATCTTGGTAGTCCAAATGGTGGCGCCGACCCAGAAAGGACCGCCTTGCGTAGCAAAGAAGTGGCGATCGATCTTGAGCGCTAGCGCCGTGATCAAATGCTCGAATTCAGGATCGATTCCGCGGCTGCATTGGGCGTCGATACCGCGCAAGGATTCAGCGTCGGCATCGACGAGCAGGCTGGCGAGCAGGGGATTTTCACCCTTGCACAGCAGCGTAGTCAAGCGCGCGGAAACGCGGGTGAGGTGTGCTTCGCCACGCCGCGCCTGGAACAGGTGGCTTGCCAGGGAGAGCAGGGACTGGGCGCGCTGTACCGGCGTGGGGAAACCCTCACCGACATCACCGTTTTCGATTCGCGAAGCCAGGGTCACCAACAAGGACGGGGCACGCATGGGGCGCGAAAGCAGAACGGAATATACGCCGCGAACCTCCGCGTCAAAACCACCCTTCATATAGGTGTCCACCAACGGGCGAACCATGCCCTTGGCAGCGTGCTGCAAGTGGGGGACGCAAACCTTCATCCAGTCTTCACCGAACAGCTCCGGCAACAGGGCGATGGCGCGCTCCTGGTCCTTGAGCGTCGGCATAGCGGCGAACAAGTTCCAAAGCTCGGGGGACTCGGAAGGGTCCGTGGGGATCGGTAGTTCGGCGATAGGACGCAGCAGTTCGAGGGCGATCTCCGGGGTCTCACCGCGCTGGTCGCGCAGGAACAGCCAAACGGCCAAACGCTCCTGGGGGAGCTCGCCTTCGGAAATAGCGGCCTCTTCCAAAGCGGCCATGCCCAATTCGGCAAGGGCTGAGTCAGGCGTGTGCCCAACGAAAAGCTCCTTAACCTTGGTATGCATGGCGGCCAGGTTCGGAGCCAGCTTGAGGGCTTTTTCCAGGGTTGCCGTGGGATCTTTCGCTTCGATCAAACGCGTCACGACCGCTTTCTTGGCAGAACCGTTGACCTCGAACCATTCCGAGTTCTCAGCCAGCTTGCGCGTCTTGCGCCACCATGCGGACCAGGCGCTGCCCTCGATACCAATACCCATGAGGGCGGTACGAATCTGAGCCGTGTTGGCCTTGCCTTCAAAGCGACCTACGATCGCCTGCAGAACTTCGAGCGGTTCCGCTTTCGCTGATTTCTTTAAGCCTTCCGGGTCGCGGAAGAATTTCGCGCGCAGATCGGACTCGGGCAGGGTCGTGAAGATGTCCACAGCCGTGCTCATGGGGAAACGGTCCGAACGACCATTGTGGAAACGAACACCAACCTCCATTTCGGAAGGGTAGACCTCGGTCACGACTCCCAAACCCCATCCACCGGGGTGTAGGATCACGGTGTCCTCGACCAGGGCGCACATTTTGGCGAACTGTCGCCAAGGAGCGCGCAGGTCCGAAGCACCTGGTTCCAGACCCGCCAGGTCGCAGTAGGGCTGCCACCACTTTTCACCGGACCAACCGGCCGCCGCATACTCCATCAGGAGTTCGGTAAGTTCGGCGGGATTGCCACCTGCGATCAGGGTCTGACCGAGGAGGCGAGCCCCATCGGCGGAGCGACCTTCACTATGCAAAGTTTTGGCGTGATCCACGACCATACCCATGCAGCGCGCAATGCGCTTTTTTTCGCCGGCCACTCGGAGCGCGGATAGAAGATCATCGATCGGCTGTTTTTCAGCGATCTGCTCTTTCCACACTTCATCGAAGGCATCCCATTTCTCACGGGCGACGAGGATCGACAGTTTCATAGCTGTTGCTTTGGGTTCCGCTGGGTTAGCCATAGCTCTTCCCACGGAAAGAAGAACAAGGTAGCGCCTCCACGTAATCCAGTCGGATCACTGCAGAGGCGTAAACATATTGTGCATGTATTCGCGCTTAGGTTCCAGCCCCCAATTTAGGAAGTCGAATAAGGACTCCCGAAGTTGGACGTATAGGCGCTGCTAGCCGTCCACCACGCAAAGAGCGCCCTTGAGGTAGGCTCCGCGCGGAAACTCGGGCCGCTGGGGATGGTCCGGGGAGGCGCCCCATACACTGAGCAGCCGAATCGGGCGCTCAGCCCTGCGAGCGGCCTGGAAAATCACTCCCAAGAAGCTGGGCAAATCGAGGGCTCCCGAGCAGGAGAATGAAGCCAGCAGACCGCCTGGCGCCAAGCCTTCCAGTGCCAAGGTGTTGAAATCGGAGTATTTCTGCCTGCCCTCTTCCATGTTGCCATGGCCTCGAATCAGTTTGTGGGGGTCGAGAATGATCAAGTTGGGACGGGTTTTCTCCCGGGGTAGAGCCCGCAAGACATGGAAAGCATCTGCGTGCTCGCAATGCACATCCAGTCCGTTGCGTTCGGCCGCCTCCTGTGCGCCTGCCAAGGCGACCTCATCCAGGTCCACGGCATGTACCTTACGTGCACCTGCTTTGGCCGCATTCAGCGCAAACCCGCCCCGGTTGCAGCACAAATCCAGCACATTCCGATCCCTGGCGAGTGCAGCGACGCGCTGGCGGTTGTCCCTCTGGTCGCAGAACCAGCCGGTTTTGTGGCCCGTAGCGGGCATCACGGGGTATTGCACCCCATTCTCATTGATCCAGACTTTGGAGGGGGCCACCCCGTCCATGGCCGGTTGAGAGCCCTCCGCAATGGCCGCGCCCTGGGGGAAGCGGTGCAGCACCTTGCAATCAGGAAACAGCTCGCCAAGGGCCCATTCGACATCAGCGCGCATGTTCCAGAACCCCAAAGAGTGGTATTCACAAACGAGGGTTCCCGCGAAATGATCGACGATCAAACCTGAAAGGTCGTCGCCTTCGGCAAACACGACCCGCCAGGCATCGGTGGTTTCCGGCAGTCGCAGGGTTCTGCGGCGCAGGCGAACGGCCTCGGAAAGCTTCTGCAGCAGGAATTGCTTGGGATGGTCCATGGCCGACTTACGGCCTCGATTGAGCACCCGAAGCCGAATATCGCTGGCCCCATTGTAAAGGGCGTGCCCGGCGAACCGGTCGCTGGCGTCCAGAACCTCCACCAGGCTGCCATCGGCCAAGCCGTGTGTGTTTTCCACTTGGCGCCCGAAGACCCAGGGTCCAGGGGGCAATCGATCGGCGAGCATACGTACTACGGGGAGCTTCATCGGCGCAGGGTAGCGCAAGGGGAGCACTATTGCGACGGCCAGCCCACGATGCGTAGCCTTTGCGTGCCAGCCCTCCTATGCTGGTACACCCGGGCGCTCTCCCAGCCCCCAATCCCCCCGAGATATCATCCCATGATCGCCTCCCTGTTCCTGCAAAGTGTGGCCCTCGTCGGTGGCACCGTGCACTCCATGGTGCCCGGACAAGCTCCCCAAATTCAGACCATCGTGATTGAGGACCGGACCATCCGCGCGGTGGGGGCAGACCTGGCCCTACCCGAGGGTTGCCAGGAAATCGACATCCAGGGTTTGCACGTGATCCCAGGCTTGATCGACGGCATGGTCAATCACGATCCGGAGCACGACGCCCTATATCTGGCTGCCGGCGTCACCTTTGTGCGCGATTCGGGCAATGACATGGCGGGCATCCTGGCGGAAAAGCACCCGGTCTACCGCGATCACACCCCGGGACCGGACCTCTTTGTCTGTGGCCAGGTATTTGACGGCATGCAGAGCTCCATGACGGACTCTTTGCGGCTAGCCACTGCTGAAGTCGTGCCCGTGATCATCTCAGGAATCCTGGAGAAGCTCAAAGCAGTCGATACCAGCCTGGACTATTTCTCCTTCATCGAGACCCTGCCCAAGGCTCCCTGGCAGGCACTGGTGAGCGAAGCGCGCAAGGCTCAGATGGAAGTTTGGGGCCCCTTGCCCTTGGAGGTCAGCCTGGAAGAAGCGACCCGCATTGGCCAGACCGGCTTTTTTGGATTGCAGGCCGTATTGCCCCCTGGCGTTGATTGGCGTGCCGCCCAATTGAGTGACCTGCAGCCCCAATTGGAGGTGATCACCCAGGCGGGCGCCGGATTGACGCCCATCCTGAACGGCTATGCTCGCATGCTCGGCAACAACAGCCCCGAGGATTGCGTGGCTTGGCTCAGCCCGTTGTACGAATCACCTTGGTTGGTCGAGCTCGATCAATGGAATAAGGGTCTGACCGGCGAAGCACGAACCAGCCTGGAACGCGTGGCAAACCTTCAAAGCCAGGCGCTGCTGCAATTGCACAACTTAAAAGCCAAGCTCATACCGGGCAGCGCTGCGCCCAATTCCTGGATCATGCCGGGCAAGGGTCTCATCGATGAGCTACAGCTGTGGGCCGCGGCCGGCATCCCCAATGGCGATGTTTTAGCCTACGCCACTAGCGGAGCTGCAGCGATCCTCGGAGTCTCCGAAATGCGAGGAACGATCGAAGTTGGAAAGCTCGCCGACTTGGTGGTGCTCGGATCCGACCCGCTCAAGAGCCTCCAGACGTTGAAACGACCCGAAATGGTCGTGCAGCGCGGCCGGGTGTTTGAGTACCCGCATCTGATGGATCGCCTGGACAATCTGGCCCAAACCCAAGCGCAGGTGCGCGAGGAGCTATCCCGGGAGTTGGTTGTGGCACCTCCCAACGTGCAGGAAGGCGATGTGGTCCTGCAGGGGCAAGCCGAAACCTGGGCCCTGGGAAACCGAATCGCAGTGGAGCATTTCGTGGTGCGCCGCCTGGGTCAGGACCGCTGGCTTTATGCCACACGCATGATTTACCCAGCCACGGCACGGGAAAAGGGCCGCGAGGTGCAAATGGCTCAAATCATGAAGGACGATCTGCTCGAGCAATTCGATCTGCGCATCTCCGATATCGGCTTGCAAACACCGGACCTGGGACCCCAACCCGCTCCCATCAAACCGGGGGAGGCTCCGCGCATCACCGGTGCTGAAAAAGATCAGCAAGCTACAGGCAAGCCAGAGGGAGAGGGAGAGGGCGAGCCACGACCCAAAGCCCTCAACATCATGCAGGTGCGCGGACGCCTAGTGGAGGGCACCCAGATCATGAGTATCGAACGCCGCTTGGATGGCATGTTCCTGAGCAACTTGCGCGTGCGAGATGTGTTGGCTTCGATCGATGTTTCCATGGTGCTCAATGGCTTGGTTGCCGCCCGCCACTTCCCCCAAGGACCCAGCTTCGTGGTCACCTTCGAAGGCCAAGCCCTCGAACCTTTCACCGATAAGTGGCACCTGAGCATTCGCGAAAACGACCACCTGGTTCAATTGAGCACCACCCAAGGCACGCTGGCCTACGGCTTTGATAGCGCCGGCCGGCCCCTCTTCGCTGCGCGTGAGCAGGGCAAGTCGCGGCTCTCCGCGATCCTGCTGGAGGGCGTGAGCACCTTCGGTGGTCCCGGTCTGGGCTTGCCGCCCGCCCGCGTCTTCATTCGGGAACCCGCCGAGGCATCCGCACCCAAATAGCTCAACAGTGAGCTTGCATCCCCGCTAGGATAGCAGCGCGCGTTCCGGGAATCCCCCGGGCGCGACGCACCTATCTGCCGCCATGGAAACCGCATCCTTTGAAGGACCCTACCCCTTGGGCCGCTGCGTCAGTGATCTAAACGCAGAGGTCCCGGTCGCGCAGCCGGGCGAATTCAAGACCCTGGAAATCGGCCCGCTCAAGGTCTGGCCGCCCGTTGTGTTGGCGCCCATGGCTGGGGTCACCAACCTCCCTTTCCGCGCGATGTGCCGCGACTACGGTGCGGGCCTGTTCCTTTCCGAAATGATCACCGCGCGCGGATTCTTGCTCGGCAATCGCCTGACGATGCTGTTGGCCTCCTCCGACCCGAGTGAGAGCCCGCGCTCCGTTCAAGTCTATGGCTCCGATCCCAAGGACCTGGGCGAAATGGTGCGCGTCTTGGTGGGGGAGGGTGTGGACCACCTGGACATCAACTTTGGTTGCCCGGTCCCGAAGGTCACGCGCTCCGGAAATGGCAGCGCGATCCCGCTCAAGCCGCGCCTCATGGCACGCCTACTTTCATCCATGGTGTTGAATGCGGGCGATGTCCCGATCACCGTCAAAATGCGCATGGGCATCGACGAGGACTTGATCACCTACTTGGAGGCCGGACGCATCGCCCAAGAAGAAGGCATCAGCGCCGTTGGCTTGCACGGCCGCACCGCTTCCCAGTTGTATTCCGGTGAAGCCGATTGGAATTGCATCGCAGAACTCAAAGCCAGTCTAGACATTCCGGTGCTTGGCAACGGCGACATTTGGGAGAGCTGGGACGCGCTGCGCATGATGCGCGAAACCGGATGCGATGGTGTGATCGTGGGCCGCGGTTGCCTGGGACGCCCCTGGTTGTTCCGCGAATTGGCTGACATCTTCGATGGCAAACTACCGCAAGACCCGCCCAATCTATCGCAAGTCGTCGACGTGATGGAAGACCATGCCGTGCGCTTGGCCGAGTTCTTTGGCGAGGTCATGGGCATGCGCCAAATGCGCAAGTGGGTCTCCTGGTACACCAAGGGATTCACCGGCAGCGCCCAATTGCGCTCAGGCCTGAGGTTTCTAGAGCGGGTCGACCAAATCCGACCGCTGTTCGATGCCGTCAACCTGGATGAACCCTTCCCGCGTCGTGCCTTGCGCGTCGGGCGCGCCAAGGGCAGCAAGAAGCAAAAAGTCAAACTACCCGAAGGGTATTTAGACAACCGCGACGATGACACGCCGCCGCGGGGGCCGCATACTCTGGCCGAAATCGAGCAATGGGAGCGCTCCCTGCAAGGGGGCTAAAACCGCAGAAAGATTATGGATTCAAACGCAAGCAAGTATGACGGTGCACCCGTGCATGACGTGGTGGTCATCGGCGCAGGTGCCGCCGGTTTATGGGCGGCTACTGTTGCAGCCAAACGCGGCTGCTCCGTGTTGCTTCTGGAAAAAACCAGCCGCACGGGAACCAAAATCTTGGCCAGTGGAGGCAGTCGCTGCAACCTTACCACGACCTTGTCCGCCACCCCGGCCGCAGCGCTGTTCGGTAAAAAATCCGCTCGCTTCCTACGCGCCGCATTCGACAACCTGCCGCCCGAACGCGTGCGCGAACACTTCGAAGAGCTCGGAGTGCCCACCGTCACGGCGCCCTTGGAGAAAATCTTCCCGGCCAGCCAAAGAGCCAAAGACGTGCGCGACGCGCTACTGGAGGATGCTCTCAAAGCTGGCGTCACCATCGCCTACGAGTCGCCCGTGACCACGCTGGTCAAGGCGAGTGCGACCGATCCCAGTGCCGCGCGCTGGTGCATTGGAGTCAGCGGTCGGGAAACCATTGCAGCCCATGGTGTCCCTGCCGGCGATAGCGAAGAAACCGCCGATGACGCGGGGTTTGTATTCACGAACCACGTCTTCCTGTGTTCGGGCGGCGAGAGCGTGCCCAACTCAGGAACCACGGGCGATGGGTACGAATGGCTCAGAAAATTGGACTTAGTTATCATCCCTCCGGTTCCTGCGCTGGTCGCCTTGACCAGTGACGATGCTTGGGTCCATGAGCTATCTGGAATTGCGCTCGATCCGTGCAACGCACGCCTGCTCGACGCCCATGGCAAGCGCCTCGCCGAGCGCCGCCGCCCGGTTCTGTTCACACACAAGGGGCTATCCGGTCCGGGCGCCATGGACCTATCCGGGCATGTGGCTAGGGGACAGCAAGAAGATGCCACAGCGCGCTTCACCGTGCTGCTGGACCTGGCTCCCGATCACAGTCCCGAAGAGATACGCAACATGCTGGTGGAAGGCGCCGGCCAAACGGGTCGGCCCGCATTGGGGGCCTTGCTGCCCGTGTCGCTGCCCCGTCGATTGTTGGGATTCGTAGCGCAGGCCGCCGGCCTTTCCGACCAGATCGTCAGGCGTGGCGCCATGCCCACCCTGACTCGGTCCGGCCGACATACATTCATCGAAGCGCTCAAAGCGTTGCCCGTTAAAATCACCGGCACCCTGGGCTTTGACCGCGCCGAGGTCACGCGCGGGGGATTGGCCCTCAAGCACGTGAACCCGCGCACGATGGAGGTCAACGGACACCCCGGCCTCTTCGTCTTTGGCGAATTGCTCGACCTGGATGGGCCCATCGGCGGCTTGAACTTTCAATCTGCCTGGGGCACCGCCCAGCTCGCCAGTGAGGCGATCGAGATCCCCTCCGCCAACGTCCCCCAGGGTTGATCGCGGGCTGGGACGCACTCAGCCTAAAGCCCCAAGCTATCGTCATGGAACTTAACGACAAATCAGTGCCGATGCCGATAGTGACCCAGGCGCTGGTTCCCGAGTGGACCATCGAAGCGGGCCGTGAAGAGTGGCTGCCGTCCGTCGCGCAACTTTCGTGGGAGTGCCACGGTGGGAAGCTTGAATCGCACCAGGAATCCACACGCGAGACTTTTGACGACTGTCCCGTCTCGGGTCAACTTTTTGTCGCGAGGGCGGAGACCCAGATCCTTGGGTTCGCTTGGATCTCTCGCTTAAGCCCGCGCGATTTGCCCCGCGGTTGGTACCTATCGGGCATCGTCGTCGCGCCCGCTTCGCGCCGACAGGGTGTGGGGCTCGCGCTCACCCAAGAACGTTTGCGCTGGCTGGGCGAACGCACCCGAACCGCTTTCTATATCACAAGCTCTTCGAATCAGGCCAGCATCGAATTGCATGAGCACGTGGGCTTCCAGGAGATCGAGTGTGACATCCAAGCGGACGGTTACGACTTCACTGGGGGCGTTGGAATTATCTTCGCCCGGGACCTCTAGGCTCCCGCTTCGATCGCTTGCTTGCTAGCGGGGTTCTGTGGGCAGGACTTCCAAGCCCTGCAAGACCATGATCCAGAGGCCGCGCACGGCTCGCTCGCCTTGTGCCAAATAGGCCCTTCGGTTCTGGGCAGCCTCCATGCGCTTCTTTTTGGTACGTAGCTTTTTCTGCCCTTTCTCCATCCACTTCTTCCATCCACCAGAATCGGGCAAGAGCGCACGAACCTTGGCCGGCGTGGAGGCGTTTTGCTCCCACAGGTCCGACAACAGTGCCTCGGTGCCGCCGTATCCAGCACCCAAAACAGGTGTGCCTATCAGGAAGCAGCGGGCCAAGGCCTCCTGCAAAGCGCGTTGCCGCTGCACGGGCAGATACAAGGCTTCGATACGCGTATAGAGCGGTTTTTGCTTGCGCACGGGAGCCGTGAAACTCTTCCAATCGTTCTCCAGGGTGTGCAGCAACCCCAGGCACTCCACATCGGGCATTTCAATTTTGCGGCCGGAGGACCACGCGTCGTAAAGCGTAATGCCGGGGAAACTATGCCCCGAACGCACCGCGTACGTGTGCGCAAAAGCCTTGTGGCTATCGACCAAGGAGCCGTCGTCCAGCAAGGATTGGCAAATGGCCTCGGCCAGGTCTAAATCCGGAGGGAAGCCCGCTAGGCCGTTTCTAAAAACCCGCTCAGGATCTCTGGGGTTGCCGATATTTTCCACACTGCGCGTGGCGTAGTTGTAGGACCAGGCCGTGTCCAAACGACGCTCAGGACGCCACCCGATGAGCGACTTCCAAACCTGTTTGTACTCGGCGGATTCGGGATCCTGCGGCACCCGAGCGATCGGTTGCGCGGGTGCGTGGGTCGCGGGGTCGAAGGTTGAGCCGGGAGCGCTCTCCGGCCAATCGTAGGGGTCCTTTCCCAGACCGGCCTTGAGGTATTTGATCAACGTATTTTGAAAACAAGGCATGCGTCTCGCCTCCTGCGAAAACCATTCCGCAGCGCGCACCTTGTCTTTGTCTTCCAGCGAGTCCCAAGCTGCTTGCAGCTGCTTGTCCGTGAAGCCCTTGGCTTCCTGGGTACTATCGGCCTCGGCCTGCGGAACCACCGCCGGCAACGCCGTTGCAGCCGGCTGCGCCGCCAAGGCTTCTGACCCTGAGACCCCAATGGCCATCAAAGTCGCGGCGATTGCTGCCACCAGGCTTCTTTTCAGATCCTTCATGGGCCCCATTCTGACAAGGATTGCGAAGCGCTGGAACGAAAAAGGGGCGATCCAAAAAGGATCGCCCCAGGCACGTTGGGATTTGGACCAGGGAGACCGAATCCCGCGACGGCGTTGGAGGGGGGGGCCGTCGCTTTAGAAGAGTTGTCATTTTGATGCAGACGCGGGGCCTTCGGTCGCGCCAACAAACCGCACATGTTGAACGCGAGGGGAGGGGGATCGAAGGAAGACCGGTCCGCTGGACTTCTCTTTCGCACGCCATAAACCTACCCCGGAATGGGGACCGGGGCTGGGATCAGGCACTTCTCCTGAATGGGACGAAGCCTGGGCCCCAAAAAGGGGCGCGGTGGACCGAGTTACTCGGACGTGCGCCCATTTTTGGATCGGGAGCGCCGGCGACGGCGCCGGGTGCCCTTGCGCAAGCGCCTTTGCTCGTCCTCGACTTCCTCGTCGGGGGCGGCCATGGCGCGCCGGTGGCGGGCCACCCAACTCTCATAGATATCCCGGCCCTTGCCCCGCGCCTGGGCGGCAAAACCGAACAGATCCAAGGCCTCGTCAAAGTCCTCGCTGCGAGCGAACAGCAGGGGGCTGAAGCTATGGTCCGATTCTTCCACATCCAAGGCCGTTCCCATGTGGAAGCCTGGTTGCATGGCGATCAACCGGTTGGCGCGCGTGAACTCCTTGCGGGACAGGCGTGCTCGTTGCGCCAAAGGCTCGAGCAGCTCCCAAGCCGCATCCCGCCAAGTGGAATCCAATGAGCTGTCCATGTGGTTCTTGGTCTCTTCCACCTCGGCCGTCACCAGCGGTAGGTACAACACAGCCATGCAGAGCGCCATCGAAGGTACGTAACCCTGGGTCACCCGGCTGTCCAAAGCCTCGAGCAGGGAGAAGAATCCGCGGGCCTCGCGGGAATGGTCTCCGGTTCGAGAACGGTACTCGCCAAGGAAATCGGCGTGATCCGGCAAGAGCGCCTCCAACGCACCGCAGGCCCAGAGCATGCGAAACGCGCCTTGGCCCGTGCCGGCTCGCAGCAAGCGCAGAATTTCTTCTAGAACGCGCGGCGGTGCCGATCGGCGCAGGTCCGGGGCCACGTCACACATGGCTTCCCAGGTCTCTTCCTCGATCTCAAAGTCCAATCGGGTGGCGAACTTGACCGCACGCATGATGCGTACTGGATCTTCTGCCAACCTTCGAAACGGATCTCCAATCGTGCGCAGCAAACGATCTCTTAGATCGTCCAAGCCATCCACGTAGTCGATGACCTCCATGGTCGAAGGGTTCAAAAAGAGACCATTGACCGTGAAGTCCCGGCGCTTCGAGTCTTCTTCGGCCGTGCCAAACTCGTTGTCCTCGCGAATCAGGAGGTCGTCGTCCTTGCCCCGCGGCGGCGGTTCGCTCCGGAAGGTGGCCGTCTCGCAAATGCGATCCCCGTAGTAGATGTGCACCAATCGAAAGCGACGACCGATGATGCGTCCGTTGCGAAAAAGGCGGCGGATGGCGGACGGGCTTGCGCTGGTCGCGACATCGAAGTCTTTCGGTTCGCGACCAATGAGCAAGTCACGCACACATCCACCCACAAAATAGGCTTCGTGACCGTGGCGCTGAAGGCGTTTGACCACCCGACGGGCGTCTAGATCCAACGCCGTGGGATCGATGGAGTCCGCT
>JBLFXY010000040.1:0-17478 GCA_047611645.1 Glaciecola sp. | reverse complement strand
GTGGGACGCCCCAAGGTCCAGGGGACCCCCACCCGCCCGCGGCGAGGGGGGTCCCCTGCAAATCAGCGCCGGTCAGAAGTCCAAGCTTATTTGGGCTTCTGGAAGATGTGCAAGGCCATGTTGTGCACGGCCTCCGCGGCTTCCATCATCGCTTCCGGCAAGGTCGGGTGGGCGTGAATGGTGCGGGCAAGATCTTCGGTAGTGGCGCCCATCTCAATGGCGAGTGCGGCCTCAGCGATCAATTCGGTGACTTCGGGGCCTACCATGTGAACGCCAAGGATCTCGTCCGTAGCGGCGTCAGCGATGATTTTGACCATACCCTCAGTTTCCATGAGGCTCATGGCACGGCCGGATGCGGCGAAAGGGAATGAACCCTTTACGACCTTCAAGCCCTGCTCCTTGCACTGCTCCTCGGTGAGGCCCACGGAGGCCATCTCCGGTGCGGTGAAAATCACGGCGGGCACACAACGCACGTCGTACTCCTCAGCCAGACCGGCGATCACAGCCGCAGCAACCAAACCTTCCTTGCTGCCCTTGTGAGCCAGCATCGGTTGGCCGGCGATGTCACCGACCGCGTAGATGTTGGGCACGGAAGTGCGCATTTGCTTGTTCACCGCCAGGAATCCCCGGTCGGTGAGCTTCAGCCCAGCCTTCTCCAGGCCGAGGCCCTCGCTGTAGGGACGACGCCCCACGGTCGAAAGGATTTGGTCGCATTCCACGACCTCTTCGCCCTTCTTGGTTTTCACGGTGACGTGCAGCTTGTCGCCTTTGCGCGTGTAGCTCTTGGCGAAGGTCTCGGTCATCAGCTTGACCTTGCGCTTCTTCATGCTGCGCTCGATGACCTTGACGCAATCGCGATCTTGACCCGGCAAGGCGCCGCCGGTGGCTTCCAGAACGGTAACTCGGCTGCCAAGCTTCTGGTACATCAAACCCAACTCGAGGCCGATGTAGCCGCCGCCGATCACAACCAGGTGCTCCGGAATGCTATCGGGTGCGAGACCTCCGGTCGAAGACCAAACATCCTTCTCATCGAATGCGAAGCCAGGGATTTCGATCGGAATCGAGCCCGTGGCGATAACGATGTCATCGGTCTTGAGCAACTCATCGATGCCCTTGGCTTTCACACGAACGGTGGTAGTCGATTCGATGGACGCTGTGCCCATAATGACTTTTACGCCGTGGTTCTTGAGCAATCCACCCACGCCGCCGGTCAGCTTGCCAACGATGCCCGCTTTCCACTCAACCAGTTTGTGTACGTCCAACTTGACGTTTTCGACCGAGATGCCCATGGCGCTCGAATGACCGATTTTATCGATCAAACTGCCAGCAGCGATCAACGCTTTGGAGGGGATACAGCCCACATTCAGGCAGGTGCCTCCGAGAAATTCCTTCTCGACCACCGTGACTTCTTGGCCGAGTTGGGCCAATCGGATGGCACAGACATAACCAGCGGGACCTGCACCAATGATGACCACTTTGCGGGGACTACTCATGGGATAGCTCGGGCGCGGCTTGCGACCGAAGGGGTGTGGGGTTCGAAGAGGTTGGGACTAGCCCGGATTAGAGAGGGAATGCGCCGTCGCCCGGTTGGGCATCTCCGTGGCGCTCCGCGACTTCGATGAAGTCGTTGTACTGTCGTTTGAGGTGGGCGGGCACTTCCGCGTACACATCCTCAACGAGGGTTTTCAAGGCCATGGGATCGGCCGCTTCCTGCTCATGAATGACCGCGTCAATTTCCGCGAGCAAGCGCGTCTCGATTTCTTTGCGACCGTCGTCGGCTAAAAGCCCTTCGCCGCGCAGGAAATTCTCCATGCGCGTGATCGGGTCCCTAGCCCTCCAGAACTCGACCTCGCTCTCGTCCCGATACTTGCTCGGGTCGTCGGAGCTGGAATGCCCCATAACCCGGTAGGTCTCGAGTACGACAAGGCTGGGTCCATCACCCCTACGAGCCCGTTCCACCGCAGCTTGCATCGTGGCATAACACGCCAGCACATCGTTGCCGTCCACTCGCGCGGCGGGCATTCCGTAGGCGCTGGCCTTATGGGCGTAGGTCTCAGCGGCGGTCTGCTGTTTTGCAGAAACCGAGATCGCCCAACCGTTGTTCACACATACGAAGACCGTCGGAACTTTCCAAACCGCAGCCTGGTTCATGCCGCTGTGAAAGCCGTTGCTGCTGGTTGCGCCATCGCCAAAGTACACCGAATGCACCACGTCTTCGCCGCGCATTTTACTGGCGTAGGCCGCTCCGACCGCGTGGGGAATCTGGGTTCCGATCACCGAAGACCAGCTGGGGTAGTTGGTGCCCTTGTGCATGAAGTGATTGCACATTTGGCGACCCTTAGCCGTATCGTTCGCGTTGCAGTACATCTGCGCCACATATTCCGCCAAGGGCAACCCGCGCATGACCGCAGCGCCACCCTCGCGCAATCCGGACCATAGCCAGTCTTGCGGCTTCAGAGCAGCCGCCGATCCGATCTGCGATGCTTCCATGCCTGTCGATGTGCCGACGAAACCGACTCGACCTGCGCGTTGCAACGTCAGCATGCGACCGTCCACCACTCGCACGCGAAGCATGCTTGTGAATAGGTCTAGCAATCGATCTTTGCCCAAGTCGGGAAGTTGCGCGACCGCACTTCCCGACTCGTCGATCAGTTGAATTACTTTGGAAGCCACTGGGAAACTCTAGAGGCTCAGCAGGCCCGGGTTCTCGAGCAGGACTCGCAGGTAAGCGAGGAAACGCGCGGCGTCGGCACCATCAGCAAGACGATGGTCCACACTGCAAGAGAAGTTCATGTATTGACGAACCTCGATGCGATCCCCTTCGGGTGTTTCGACCACTCCAGGTTTCTTCATCAAGCGGTGCACTCCGAGAATCGCGATCTGGGGGTGGTTGATAATCGGGGTCGCAATCGTTCCGCCGATGTTGCCAGCATTCGTGATGCTGAACGTCCCACCCTTAAGATCTTGGGGCGTCACTTTGCCTGCTTTGGTGCGGCCCGCGAGCTCTTGCAACTCGGCAGCCATTTCCATCAAGCCCTTGGTTTCAGCGCTCGGGATCACCGGAACGATGAGACCGTTCGGAGTATCCGTCGCGATGCCCAAGTTGACTTGGCCAACCTGCACGATCTCTTGAGCCTCGTCATCGAAGTAGCCGTTGAGCATGCGATGCTGCATGAGCGCGTTGGCGCAGGCCTTCATGATGAAGGGCATATAGGTGACCTTGACGCCTTGCTTCTCGCCCAGGATTTTGGCCTGGCCACGCAATTTGACGAGATCGGTTACGTCGATTTCCTCCACCACGGTGAAGTGCGGAGCGGTGAACTTAGAGCGCACCATGGCCTCGCCAATCTTGCGACGCACACCTCGGAAGGGCACGCGCTTGTCTTCCTTGGTGGCAGCGCGCCAAGTGGGAGCGGCGGCCGGTGCAGCGGCAGCTGCAGCCACCGAAGCCACGGGAGCGGCAACCTGGGGAGCGGCAACCGGTGCGCCCGACTGGGAGAAGGCTTCCACGTCGGCGCGACGGATCACGCCGTTGTTGCCGGAGCCAGGCACCAGGGCCAAGTCGATGTTCAACTCGCGCGCCACGCGACGTGCGCTCGGCACGGCCAGGACTTTGCCGCTAGGGCGCACGATGGCTGCGGCGGGTGCGGCGGGTGCGGCGGGTGCGGCGGGCGAAGTCGGGGCGGCGGGAGCTGCCGCTGCAGATGCCGAAGCGCCTGTGGATAGGTGGAAGATCACGGTGCCCACGGGCACGGTCTCCCCTTCCGCAGCCAGATGCTTGACGACGGTACCAGCCGCGGGGGCCGGGACTTCGACGGTAGCTTTGTCCGTCATCACCTCAACGATCGGATCGTGCTCAGCAACCACGGAGCCTTCAGCCACGAGCCACTGGACGATTTCGCCCTCGGCCACGCCTTCACCAATATCGGGCAACTTGAACTCGATGAGAGCGCCACCTGATGCTGCGGGTGCAGCTGCCGCGGGAGCGGGCGCGGGCGCTGCGGCAGGCGCGGGTGCAGCTGCTGCGGCCGGGGCGGGAGCCGCAGCTCCTACACCATCGTCCAGGTGGAAGATCACGTCACCCACGGGGATCGTATCGCCTTCGCCGGCTAGGAACTTGGACACGACACCTGCTGCGGGAGCAGGCACTTCGACCGTGGCCTTGTCCGTCATCACTTCAACGATGGGCTGATGCTCTTCGACCCGGTCCCCTTCGGTGACCAGCCACTGGACGATTTCGCCCTCTGCAACGCCTTCGCCAATATCGGGTAGTTTGAACTCGATCATAGGATTGTGGATTCTGTGGTTAGTAGCGGGCGACCTCTTCGATGGCGTCTAGTACGCGACGCTCATCGGGGAGGTAATGGTGCTCAAGGGTGTTGGGGAAGGGAGTATCGAAACCGGTGACCCGGCGTACCGGAGCCTCCATGTATTCGATGATGTTCTCGGCGATCATAGCGCTGATCTCAGCACCATATCCACAGAAGCGCGGGGCTTCATGCACAATGACCACACGGCCAGTCTTACGCGCGGCATCGAGCACGCCTTGCTCATCGAGCGGCAGCAGTGTGCGCAGGTCTACCACTTCGCATTCAATGCGCTGCTCAGCGGCCTTGGCTGCGGCTTTTTCCACCACGGGAACCATCGAGCCGTAGCAGAACACGGTCACGTGCTCGCCTTCGCGCACGGTGCGTAGGGTGGAAAGATCCACGGTGTAGTGCCCTTCGGGGACTTCACCTTTTACGTGGCGGTAGAGGGCCTTGGGCTCCATGAAGAGCACCGGGTCCGGATCCTCGATGGCGGCCAGGAGCAATCCCTTGGCATCGTGAGCCGTGGACGGGATGACGACCTTGAGGCCGGCGGTGTGGGCGAAGTACGCCTCCCCGGATTGGCTGTGATACAAACCGCCGCGGATACCGCCCCCGTAGGGCGTGCGAATCACCATGGGCGCCGTGTACTGACCGCCGGAGCGATAGCGCAACTTGGCCGCCTCGGAAACGATTTGGTCAAAGGCCGGGAAAATGAAATCCTGGAACTGGATCTCGCAGACCGGGCGCAGGCCATTGGCAGCCATTCCGATCGCGGCTCCGATGATTCCGTCTTCCGAAAGCGGGGTGTCAAAGCACCGCGCTTTTCCGAACTCCGTGGTCAAGCCTTCGGTCGCGAGGAATACGCCGCCTTTGGGGCCGACGTCCTCACCGAACACGAGGACGGTTTCGTCCTGGCGCATGGACACTTTTAAGCCGTCGTTGATGGCTTGGATTAGCGTAAGAGTGGGCATTCGAGTGTATTAGCTAGGGAGCGAGGGGGGTGGGGGGATGTTCGATGGGGAGTGCGCCTGAAACTACAGGGGGAAAGCGCCGTCTCCGGCGTCCGCATCACCCTTGCGCTTGGCTAGGTCGAAGGCCGCTTCGCCTTGCCTGCGCAGGTGTTGGGGGAGTTCGGCGTAGACGTCGCTAAAGATGGTCTCAAGGCGCGGAGCCTCGGTGCCCTGGGCGACTTTCGCGCCCGAGTTCACGGATGCGTAGGCGGCATCGTTCCACTCGCTTTCAAGCTCTTCGGTCCACAGCTGGCGACCCGTCAGGAATTCACGGAAACGTTTCACCGGGTCCTTCAAAGCCCACTCGTCGAGGGTTTCCTTGGGCACGTACTTGCTGGGATCGTCGGAGGTGGAGTGACCCCCCATGCGATAGGTCACCGCTTCGATCAACGTGGGACCTTCGCCGCGACGGGCACGGTCGGCAGCCTCGGAAACAGCCTGGTGCATGGCGAGCACATCGTTGCCGTCCACGGTGACTCCAGGAACACCGTACGCAGCGCCTTTGATCGCAAAACCGTCGGACGCGGTTTGCTCAGAGGAGGGACAGGAGATCGCCCAGCCGTTGTTTTGACACAAGAAAATGACCGGCGACTTCCACACGCCCGCGAAGTTCAGCGCGCTGTGGAAACCGAGACTGGAAGTTCCGCCGTCGCCAAAGCTGGCGAGCACCACGTTGTCTTCGCCGCGCAACTGATGGGCGTATGCGGCGCCCACGGCCTGGGGCAAGTGGGTTCCGATCGGGGACGAGATCGAGAAGAACTTGATCGGATCCGTGAACGAGAAGTGCACCGGCATTTGGCGCCCACGGGCAGCGTCCTTATTGTTGCCGAACATGTTGTGCATCATTTCCACGGGGTCCACACCGTGGTAAAGCGCCATGCCGAAATCCCGGTAGCTCGGGAAGAAGAAGTCCGACTTGCGCAGGGCGCTGGCGGCCCCCACCTGGCAGGCCTCCACACCCTTGTTCGGTATGGAGAAACCAATACGCCCTGAGCGCTGCAGTTTCATGCAAACATCGTCAAAAGCACGCACCGTGAGCATGGTGCGATAGCATTGGATCAGCTCTTCGTCGCTGAGAGTGACCTTGTGTCCACCCACATCACCATTGGTGCCGATGATAGAGAAGGGTTCGGGAGCAGTTTCGGTTTGCATGGACAGGTTCCGTGTCTGGGGATTCGCCTACGGCTTCGGAGCTTGGGACTTGGCCCGGCGCTCACGCACCAGACGAGCAGCAAAGAATTCGCCGGCTTTGTAGCTAGACCGCACCAGCGGTCCGGACGCGACGTAGGCAAAGCCCATCTCACGTCCAAGCTTTTCGTACTCTAGGAATTGTTCGGGGGTCACCCATCTTTTCACGGGTGCGTGCTTCGGAGTCGGACGCAGATATTGTCCGACCGTCAAAAAGTCCACGCCAGCGTCGCGCAACATGGCAAACGCTTCGTGCACTTCTTCCTGGGTCTCACCGATACCGACCATAAGGGAAGACTTGGTGAAAACATCCGGCTTGTAGACTTTCGCGTCCTTCAGCGTTTGCACCGATCTCTCGAAGGAGCAGCGCGGGTCACGCATCCGGCGTTGCAAGCGCGTCACGACCTCGACGTTGTGCGCCAACACATCGGGCGCGCAAGCCATCAACGTTTCCATGTTCGCGCCGGCGTAATCGGGGATCAACGTTTCGACCACGGTGCGCGGTGAGTGCGCGCGGATCGCAGTGATGCAATCGGCGTAGTGCCCGGCACCACCATCGGGCAGGTCATCGCGGTCCACACTTGTGATGACCACGTAGCCGAGATTCATCTCCCCCACCGCTTGGCCCACGTGCTCGGGCTCGTCGGGATCCGGCGGAGCCGCTTGGGTCACGGTTTTCACAGCACAGAATCGACAGTTGCGTGTGCAATCGGCGCCGAGCACCATCAACGTCATTGTCGCGTGGTCGCCCTTCCAACATTCGCCAATGTTAGGACACCGCGCTTCCTCACAAACCGTGTTGAGTTTCTTGTCGCGGGTCAGCGCTTTCAACTTGGCATACGCCTCCCCACCCGGAAGAGGTACCTTCAGCCAACTGGGCTTGCGCTCGGAAGCACTGCCGTCAGGATTCGTGATGGGGTGGATTGTGGGAGTGTCAGACATGTTTCTGCCGGTCAATGCGGCCCGGGAGACTATCAGATCCAACCCCAAGGCTCTACCCGCTGGACGTATCAGAGTCCGTTTCCAGGGGGCAAAATGGGGCTAAATATGCAGGGGAGGTCGTCCAGTTTTTGCGCTGGACGGCCTCCCCTGTCGTTGGGTAAAGAGTGGTTGCTGAGGGCCTACAGGAAGGGTTCAGCCTCCAACTTCAGCTTGTGGGTCTTCATCTTCCCCAAAGCCCGCACCTGAATTTGGCGCACCCGCTCAAGGGAAACACCCATTTCCGTGGCCACCTCGGCCAGGGTGTGGGCCTTTTCCTGCTCAAAGCCAAAGCGCTTTTCGAGCACGAAACGCTCCCTATCAGAGAGGTCTCCCAGAGCATTTTTGACCGACTCATGCAGGCTTCCTTCCTCCATGTCCACGTCATAGGGGTCCCCATCGCCGTCAGCCCCAAGAAGGTCGCCCAGGCCGCCTTCCATGGTTCCGCCGCCCATAGGTGCATCCAGGGAAATGGTTGATCTGTTAGCCGCCAGCGCCCCTTCCACTTGGTGGATGGGGAGTCCGGTTTCCTCTGCGATACGCTCAGGAGCCGCGTTGGGCCCCAAGCGTCCGAGGGCCTCACGCACGTGCTTGAGTGCCTTCTGCATGTAGACCGGGACCCTCACAGCGTGTGAGAAGTTGTACAGGTAGCTCCGGAAAGCCTGGAACAACCAGTGCACAGCGTAGGTCCGGAAGAGCAAACCTCGACGCCAGTCGAAGCCGTCCACGGCCCGGAACAGTGCTGCGGAGCCCTCTTGGATCAAGTCCAGCCGGTTTACTCCCAGGTGGGAGTACTTCTCCACATTGATGAGCGCCAAGTACAGGTTTCGCTCGACCAGCTCCGTGCGCTGGGCTTGCAGCTCTTTCCAGCGCAAGCAAACGCTGGCGGGCAAGCGCTCGCAGGGTCCACCTTCGCCCGAAGAACTCTCCAGGTCCTTCTCCGTAAGGCCTTCACGCTTGAGAGCATCGGCCAAAAGCAGGCGCGAAAACTCAATGCGGCGAGCCAAACGAGCCTCAGCTTCCCTATCCATGGACATGATGAGGTCGATCTCGGTGCGGAGCTGCTCCTCGACGGACGCGACGCGGCCGGTTGAGCTTGGCTTGGCTGACTTGCGCCAGGTATCCGGGCTCGCCAGCTCCAGTTCAAGACCGTTGCGGTTCCAACGCTGCGCCAGCCTCTTTGCTTTGGATTCAAAGGAATCGGGATCAACCCCTAATAGGGTCAGCTTCCCGTCCACATCCTGCCTGTTTCCTAGTTTGTTTTGCATTTTCATGCTCCTTTTGCCGAACGGTCCCAAAGGGTTGGGACCTAGTTGCCGATTTCAGATTGAGCCCCCTAAGAGAGAGGGAGCCGCATCCGTTACCCAATGTGTAATACGGATGGCAGCCCCAAATGGATGCCTTACGTTGGCGTAAGATTTGACTATTTTTGACTAAGCGATCAAAAACAACTGCTAAGCAGCCTTCTTGACCCCTAGAAGGGCGGTTCGGTCCAAAAATATTGCTCTGAACCGAGCTCTTACAAGGCTACGCCCTCCGGCCCACCAAAAAAAACGCCGCCAAGCTCTCCTAAACGCAGCGAACCCCCTCTCAGCATGGCTGGGAGGGGGTTCGCAGTGCCTGAACTCAGGCCTAGGTGGGAGGGGTTCAGGCCTGGGCCGCTTCCTCTTCGTAGTAAGACTCCTGAACCTCCTGCGGGATGTACTCCTGCAGGTGATCCAAGTCCGCGGCCTCGCGGATCATGTGCCGCGCGATGACCAAACGCTGGATCTGGTTGGTGCCTTCGTAGATCTGCAGGATTTTGGCATCCCGGAAGAATTTCGCGATGGGGTAATCCTCCATGTAGCCGTAGCCACCGAAGACCTGCACCGCGTCGGTCGCCACATCCATGGCCACATCGGCTGCCAAGCACTTGGCCATAGCGGCCATCTTGCTGTTCGCCGGGCTCGGACCATTCTCATCAATACCCGCTGCGGCTGCATAAACCAATTGGCGTGAGGCCTCGGTATGCATGCTCATGTTGGCAAGCATCTGCTGGACCATCTGGTGCTTGGAGATCGGAACCCCAAACTGCTGACGGCGGTTGGCGTATACATTGGCCAAGTCCATGGCTCCCTGGGAAGCGCCGACCGCTTGGGCTGCCACGCCGGGGCGAGCGTAGTCCAAAGTCATCATGGCGTGCTTGAAGCCCATGCCCGGGCGACCGCCGATCAGGTTCTCTTTGGGCACCTTCACGTGGTCAAAGTGGGTTTCGACGACGGGTACACAGCGGATCCCCATCTTGTCTTCGACCTTCTTGATCTCAAAGCCGGGAGTGCCTTTTTCGACGATGAATGCGCTGATTCGGCGTGATTTGGAGTTCGGGTCGGACACCGCGAACACGGTGTAAATGTCCGCAACTCCGCCGTTGGTGGTCCACTTCTTCTCGCCACAAATCTCCCAGTGATCGCCGCGATCGAAGGCGCGTACGGCCAAGCCGCTCGCATCGCTTCCCGCGAATTTCTCGGAAAGGCAGAAGGCCACGAACTTATCACCCGCAGCGATCTCGGGCAGATACTTCTTCTTCTGCTCTTCGGTGCCTCCGAGAATGATCGGAAAGGATCCCAACGCATTGACCGCAAAGGCCACGCCGAATCCGGAGTCGGCCTTGGCGAGCTCTTCAGCCACCAATGCCAGGGCTAAGACGCCTGCGCCATGCCCGCCGTATTCTTTGGGAATGAAAGTACGGAACAAGCCAGCATCCGCCACGGCGCGAGCGGCCTCGTGGTTGTACTCCTGGAGCTTGTCGAACTTGGCGGCATTGGGCCGCACATACTTCTCTGCGATCTCCTTGGCGATGGCTTGGAGCTCGAGTGCTTTTTCGCTGAAAACAATATTTTGCTGCATAGTCGATTCTTTTGAAGCGATTCTGGTGGCCGATTCTGAAGGTGTCTGGAGGTAGGAGTGGAGGGGGTCATCAGGCCCACACCTCCGGGACCTAATCCGTCGCGCAGTATACCCGTCGGCTGCGATATTGCACCCCCCCACGCCGCGCGATTAGACCCTGAAAATCAGACCTTGCGCGCGATCAACAACTGACGCGTCGACCCCGTCTGAAAGGGCTCTCCTGCGAAGCTACCCGCCACACGCTCCACTGTGACTCCCCTTTCTTGGAGTAACTGGGCCATCCACTCGGGATCGTACAGCCGTACATCTTCTTTCCAGGAGCGTTCCCTTCCGTCAACGTTAAGGATGCGAACCTGCTTGGTGACCCGTTGCCCACCGTCTTCCAGCCGTCGACTTTCGAACAGCACGAACCCATCGCGCTCGGTGCGTGACTCGGGAACCAGACCTCCCCGGATGCGTTCCGGGTTCATGAGATCCATGATCAGCCGCCCTCCAGGACGCAAGACTCGGCAAATTTCGTCGAGGACGCCTAGATCCCCCTGCTCGCCAAAATAGCCAAACGAGGAGAACAGGTTGACCAGGCTGTCCACGCCATTCCCGGCAAAGGGCAGGTGACGCACGTCCCCCCGAACCAGTCGGCCAGCTAAGGCGACACCGCCTTCCAAGTTTTCGGCCTGGGAAAGAAGATCCGCCGATAGATCCAAGCCAATCACGTCCACGCCTTGCTCTAACAGCGCCAAACTGTGCCGTCCAAAGCCACAACACAGATCCAGGGTACGCCCCCGGACGCCCTGCTCGACCAACCAAGCGACCTCGACCCGAGCGGCCTCCAGATCTCGGTGGGGATAGACCTCCAGGTATCCGGACTCAAAGGCGGTTTCAAACCAAGGTTTTTCGGCTTTGCTCATGGGGTTCCCTCGCACGTGCCCAATCGGACCCAATCCGCGCGCGCCCGGGGAGCATAGGCCAACCCCCGCAATCCCGCCAGTTCCAGGAAATGCTGAAACCTCGGGGCCGCGGAACCGTATTCGAAGCGACTTCTTCACCCATTCGGAGAGACCCTTCAGCTCATTTCTATCCAGGTCACAACCATGAATCGGCCCAATAAGACCCTAATCGCCTTTCTATCCCTTCTGCTGGGGCTGTCCGCCTGTGGACCCGTGGACTTCAAGGGTCAGGATCTGGCCCTTCGACATGATGTCGAGAACAACGTTCTCGAGCTCAATTTGACCTACCACGGAGTCATGGCGTCCAAGAGCCCGGAAGGCTCTTGGGGCCAGGGCCGAACCAAGGAACTGGAGCTGGCCGTGCAAACCATCCGGAGAATGGCTGCCGGCGATCGATATTTCATGCTGCTTTCTTCCATCTTCGAAATCGATTTGGAGAAGAGCGTCGCGGAGCTGAGTGCCACCCTGATTTCTCCTGAACCCGGTCAAGCGCAACACTATTTGGATATCGTGGAGCGCTTCTCCATCGAACCCGCGCAAATTTACCTCGACGATAAGGAACGCATAGCGGTTCGGCAGAAAATCCAAATCAAAGGCGCTTTGGAATCGACCCTGGAACTCAACAACGCCATACAAGAAGGACTTTTGCTGTGGGTCTCGGAGGGCGCCAAGCTTCAGGAGGAGACCGACGGGTTGATCGATACGCCCACAGCGAACGCGTGGATCGCCGAGGCCAAGAGTGGCGAGCCTTGGATCTTCTGGAAGGACCAAACCTTGGTCATCAGCGTGCCTATGAGTCCTAAAACCACCGCCAACCTAATCAAGGCACAGGTGCGCGCAGTAGCCGAGGAAACAGAGTCGAAAGCCAAGAAAAACATAGCCAACCTGATCGGCACCCTCTCGGAGGTCCAAGTGCAAGACGGCCGGCTCATCCTGCGAATCGCGCCCGATGAACTTGGATTCCTGAACCTCCGCTTTGTCGAGGATGACCGCAAGTACCTCCCGGGTTTGGCAGACTCATTGAAGGCCAAAGGCTTTCCGTTATCCACGACTCCCAGCGCAGGGCAATGAGCTAGGTCCCGGCGCCAGTTCCCGCCGATTTCGCGCCCAGGGGCCCCCCACAGCTGGGATCCTGGTATCGTCTCGGCCATGTCGAATCCTACTTTTACGGTCATTGACGACTTCCTAGGAGAAGAGGACTGGGGCGCCCTTTGGAACGAGTTCCAGTTCATGGAGCTGCACCCGGTTTCCCGCACCGTGGGCGCCTGGAAGATGGACGATGGTGTGCCCTTGGGCGGGCTTGAAATCGTGACTCCCCGCCGGGAGGCGGAACTCGTTCACGACCCGGCCAAGCCCCAGGTCTATCCGAGCAACACGGCCATCGATGCGGTCATCACGAACGTGCTCGCAGAGTCCGAAACCCACTGCAAGATCGTGGGCGAAGATTGGCAGCGCATCAGCGCACGCGCCTACGTCTACCCCCACGAAACGGGCCTCTCTTGGCACCGCGATGACAGCGAGCTCTACACGGGCGCTTTCATCTACTACGCACACCCCCATTGGAATGCCCACTGGGGTGGCGAATTGCTGGTCGCTGACGAGACCGACGAAGACTTGTCAATCATGGCCTACCGCTTTGAGAACGAGGCTTATTCAGAAGCCCTTCTCGAGCGCGGAATGGGTAGATTCATCATGCCCAAGCCCAATCGCCTGGTCCTCATTGGCGGCGCCCCCCACGCCGTCGCCCCCGTATCCACCGCCGCCGGCCAAAATGTACGCGCTAGCGTCTCCGGCTTTTTCCTCCGCGACTGATCCCATGGCAACCTACAAACTCACCATCGCCTACGACGGCAGCCTTTTCAAAGGCTGGCAACGCCACCCAGGGCAGCCGACCGTGCAAGGAGCGCTCGAGGATGCTTTGATTGCAAACACCGGCGTTCGAGCCGCCATCGAAGGCTCCGGTCGCACCGATAGCGGCGCCCACGCGGATGCACAAATCGCGAGCGTCACAATACCCGACGGAACGGAACTCGGAGACTTCAACGCCGTCCTAGTTCCCGGCGTTCAGGTCATCAACGTCGAACCCAGCCACGAAGGTTTCCACGCGCGCAAAGAGTCCACGGGCAAGACCTACCGCTACGTGATCTGGAACTCCTTCGAGTGCCCCGACGAATTGGTCGGCAAGGTTTGGCACATCCCGGGCCACTTGGACGTGGAAGCCATGGCCGAAGCCTGCCCCCACTTCGAGGGTCAAATCGACTTCGCCTCCTTCGCCAAGAAGCCCAACTTCAAGCGCGCTTCCACGGTGCGTCAAATGATGAAGGTCAAGCTGGACTTCGAGCCTCCCCAAATCACGATCACCATGGCAGCGAACTCGTTCCTGTACAAAATGGTACGCAACGTGGTGCGCACGCTGGTTCGCGTGGGCGAAGGGCGCACGGCCCCCGAGGACATCCCGGGCATCATCGCATTGGCGGATCGCTCCGCCGCGCCTGGCACGGCCCCCGCATCGGGATTGCACCTGGAAAAAGTCCACTACTAGGACTCCAGCGGCCCTGCCAATCCTGCAACCGGGTGAACCTCGCCCATTTGGCGAAGTTCACCCGGTCGCTTGTTAATGGCAGCCCACCCTGGAGGCGTGCGTGCCAGCCCCGAAAAACGTCAGCCAAGTTTCTTAATCGGAGCTGGAAAGCAGTGCACTGCAAAGGGCCCGGAGATACCCTCTGCGCCGAACAATTGATTGCGGATTCTCGCAACAAGCCTGGGAAACCATCCCCTCCCGACCCCGAACCCCTTCGCAGCCATGAAGCGTATTTTATTCCTCGTCGTCCTACTGATCACCCTGATTGCGCCGAGCTTTGCCTTGCAGTCGGAGCCGACTCAAATATCTGAGCTCAATGCCGCCCAGGTCACGCTCACAAAAGCTACCGAAGCCCTCACCGCGTCCCCCAAAGACGCAGCTCTAAAAGTCGCAGTGGAGCAGGCGCAAGCCTCACTGGAGACCACCCTGAATTCCGCAGTGGCCAAGCGGGACAGCCTCAAGGAAACCGATCCGACAGCCTACGACGCGCTCAACAACGCCATCGGTGAAGTCGACTCAAAGCGCAAGCAAGGCAAGGTCGGACTCTCCTTCGTCCAGGAGTCCGTCGAGAAGATGCAGGTCTTCCTCAAGGAAAACGGCATGGCCTACATCATGAAAGCCTTGATGTTCCTGCTCATTGTCCTGCTCTTCAAACTCCTCTCGAAAGTCGCAGCCAAACTCACGCTCAAAGCCCTCTCCAGCAACAAGCTTCAACTCTCCGCGCTGCTCAAGAAGTTCTTTGTCGGCATAATTAACAAGGTCGTGTTCTTCGCCGGCATCCTGATCGCGCTCGGCTCCATCGGAGTCGACACCGGACCTATCTTAGCTGGCGCAGGAGTCATCGGTTTCGTGGTCGGCTTCGCCCTCCAAAACACATTGAGCAACTTCGCTGCCGGCATCATGATCCTCATGTACCGCCCCTTCGACGTGGGCGACGTCATTACCGCCGCCGGCGAAACCGGCAAGGTCTCCGACCTCACCCTGGTCTCCACCACCCTACTCACCGGCGACAACCAAAAACTGATCGTGCCCAACTCATCCATCTGGGGCAGCACCATCCGCAACATCACCGCCCAAGAAACCCGCCGCATCGACTTCACCATCGGAGTCGGCTACGACGACGACCTAGACAAAGTACAAGCCGTCCTACTAGAAGTCGCCTCCGCCCACGAACTCGTCCTCCTAGACAAAGGCGTACAAGTCGAAGCCCACACGCTAGGCGAGTCATCCGTCGATTTCATCGTGCGCCCCTGGACCAAATCCGGCGACTACTGGACCGTCTACTTCGACCTCACCAAAGCCTTCAAAAAGCGCCTAGACGCGGAAGGCTTCTCGATTCCTTACCCGCAGCGGGATCTGCATATTGTTTCGGCGCCGGAGGGCGTGTTGCAGGGGAAGTAAGCGGGGAGGTCGGATTGTTGTTCTGAGTGCGGGGCGCCTGGATTTCGCGGTCTTGGTGCTCCGTTTCTTTTTTGGCTTTGATTCGGGTTGCGGATGGAAATGTGAATGCTTTGA
Organism: Glaciecola sp.; assembly: GCA_047611645.1. Classification (GTDB taxonomy): domain Bacteria; phylum Planctomycetota; class UBA1135; order UBA1135; genus NORP259. The sequence continues at coordinate 2,063 of JBLFXY010000040.1, read as the reverse complement.
CGGGGGGCCTTGTGGCTTGGATTCTGTGGGTACCTTTTTGGGAGAACTCTGGAATGTCTGCCACCTGGGGCCCGCTGGTTCGGTCATTGCTGTAGCTTAGATTCGTTGCGGGCCACTGGGTGCTCCTGTCGATCCTTGAAGTTTTTCCTAACGGTACTTACTAAAGGTGTCCCTGAATTTGGGTTTTGAGTTGGCTCCGTCCTCCCCCGCAATCGAAAAGAATCCATGAACCCCAATATTCGTCAGATTAAAGAAGCTCGCGAGGTGGAGCAGTTGGCTCCTTATGCTTCGTTGAGTTCGGGGTCTTTGGGGCGCGTGTTTGCGGAGGAGCAGGATCCGGTGAGGACTTGCTTTGAGCGGGATCGGGATCGGATTGTGCATTCGGCGGCTTTTCGGCGGTTGATGTATAAGACGCAGGTGTTTTTGAATGAGGAGGGGGATGAGCATCGGACTCGGCTTTCGCACAGTTTGGAGGTGGCGCAGGTGGCGCGCACTTTGGCGAGTGGGTTGAATTTGAATGAGCACTTGGCTGAGGCTTTGGCGCTGTGCCATGACATTGGGCATCCGGCGTTTGGGCATCGGGGTGAGGTGGCTTTGCATGCTTTGATGGCTGAGCACGGTGGGTTTCGGCATAACAACCAGGTTCTGCGGGTGGTGGACTTGCTGGAGAGGCGCTCGCCCGACTATGCGGGGCTGAACTTGACGCGCGAATTGCGTGAGTCGCTACTTAAGCATGAGAGTGCTGAGGACTGGCCCGCTGAGTTTGATCCTCGGCCGCGGCAGCCGCGCCTGGAGGCCCAAGTGACGGACTTGGCGGATTCCACGGCATACAACAAACACGACATAGAAGACGGGCTCACGGCTGGCATGTTTACGGAGCAGCAGATCTTTGACGAGGTTTCGCTGTGGCGCCGATCCGTGGCGGCGGTGGAGAAGCGCCACCCGGGCTTTCTGGAGGCTTCTAGGGACCCCAAATTGCGGGTTCAGCGCATTGCGAACCAACTGATCGGAGCGGCGATTGAAGATATCCTGGAGGCCAGTGCACAGCGCCTGATGGAGGTCGCGCCAGGATCGGTGGCGCAGGTCCAGGCCCACCGATCCATGCTGATCTGCCATAGCGATAGTTTCTCTGCCGAGGTGGCTGAACTCTCGCGCTTCCTCCACAGGCGCTTTTACCGCCATGAACACCTGCAGCGCTTCCTGGTCTTCGCCGGGCATGTGCTGACCGGACTGTTCGAGGTCTACCTGGAGCGCCCGTCTGAACTGCCTGATTGGTACCGGGAATGGTCGGACGAACAGGGCTTGCACAGGTCGCTTTGCGACTTTCTTGCGGGTATGACGGACCGCTTTGCCCTGCGCGAATACGAGCGCTTGGTCGGGCCCCTGCCGGACGGATTTCAGCCCCTCAAGGGCAGCATCTCCCAGATGCGACCAGAACGCGATTAGGGCAAAAGGCTATCAATTTGCATGGCGCTGCACGCTTCGTTCTACGAATACCCCGTCTTTGTCAATCTCATTTTTAGATAGACCCCGGGTCTCTCCTACCCATCAAGCACGCTTTTGGCGTGGCAACAAAACCACTCTTTTTTTTCAGCTCAAAGGGCCCCGAGGAGGCCTCAAGCAAACCTGAGAACGGACCGATTCCACACTCAGTGCAGCGCAATTAGGCCGCGCAAACTCTCCACCACAACCCGTTCTCCGAGACCCAATTGGCAGGGTCGCCTTCGTGCGCTACTCCCTCCTTCCCCTGCCATGGAAGACCTCTCCTCGAAAGCGGGTCGGCTCGACGGTTCGGCCCAGAATCCGACGAGTCCGAATAAACCAGCCCTGTCCTTCGATTCCACCGCTACCGAGGTGTCGACCGATTATTGATTCGCCGCATTGCAGGCGGCGGAGAACCGATTCGCTGTATAGCGAGGCCAAGACCAGGCAAGCCGTGAGCGTGCTGGATCCGATATGGACCTTATCGTGCATCCCGACTACCTGATTGACTTGAAGGACCTGCCGAGGAGCGTGTCGGACTGGGTATCCCGGGCGTCCCGGGCGTCCCGGGCGTCCCGGGC
>JBLFXY010000039.1:0-17616 GCA_047611645.1 Glaciecola sp. | reverse complement strand
GTGCCCCGCTCGTCCGCGATACCGCGATACCGGGTCCCTATACCGAGCCGCACACATCACGGCGAAAAAGTACCGACAACTTACTAGGGCAGTTCGGGCCATAGACGGATGGCGTTGCGCAGGGGGGTGCTGGTACTTCTTTGGGGCAAATGCAAGCATATGGGTGCAACCCGTTATCATGTAGATGAGCTTTCACACCCACAATCGGAGATGATTATTTGAGCCACGCAGACCGTCCAGACCCTGAAAACATTGTGTTAGACAATGGCCAGGTGGCCTCCACCGCGAGCCAAGTATTAGCAGCCATCGAGGCTTTGGGAGTAGAGCACCAGACCTTCACTCACAAGCCGCTCTACACGGTCGAAGAAGCGCAGTCCGTCGAATACAAAGACTCTGGGGCGCATACTAAGAATCTCTTTCTGCGCAACAAGAAGGGACGCATGTTTTTGGTGGTGATCGCTCACGATCGCACGGTAGACCTTCGCGCGTTGCGCGATAAGCTGCAACTTACTGGTGGGCACTTCGCCTTTGGAAGCACGGAGCGCATGGCCCAGTTCTTAGGAGTGGTGCCGGGAGCCGTGACCCCATTTGCCGTGATCAATGACCACGGGTGCAAGGTACAGATCATTGTCGACCAGAGCTTATTGCAGGAACAGTGGATCTACCTGCACCCCTGCCGCAATACTCACAGCACTAGATTGCGCACAGCGGACCTGCTCAAAGTGTTAGAAGCATGGAATCACCCAGCGACGGTTGTGTCTTTTGATAATTAGTGGCCAGGCTTCTTTCTGCGGTATTGCTGCCAGACCATCGCATCGGCATTGGCTCAACTGCGCGTAGGCGGGCACGGGTGCCAGCCCGCGCGCGCATGTTGATGGCACGTTAACCAGCCACCGTACCAGCGACTAGGGGACGAGAACACGGGCGAGAACCAACCGGAATTCAATGTGTGCCAACGCTCATGCTTTTCACGCCCTGTCCAACAAGCACACGGTATCCGCTCGGTGGTCGTCGTAGCGTCCGTTCAGGATGCCGATTAGCTGGCGATAGGAAATCAGAGGATGGCCCCGGGCGCGCAGGCGCTCGAACGCAGCAGAGTCTGGCCAGCGGTAGTAGGCTCCTTCGTTGTCCGCTTGCACTTCTGGGGCGAGCTCTCCGCATTGCAGCGCTGCGAGGCAGTCGGGCAGCAGTCGCGCCGCGCACTGAATGGTCAGGTAATAGTTCAGCTGTACCGACATCCCCGGCGTCGTCGCGTAGCTCGCGTGGGCCAGCACGCCACCCACGTCGACACGTTCGTCCTCGATCAAGTGCAAGGTCGCCCCAGCCCGCATGGAGCCTTCTGAAAGCTCCCAGAAGTACGGCTGGATGCCACGGAAGTCCGGCAGCCGGCCGGGGTGCACGTTCACGATTCCAAGGGGCGCGAGGGAGATCAGCGGCTCCTTCAAAATCTGATGGCATAGACTCACGATCACGTCGGGCGCAAACTCCCGGACAAATGCCAGGGTCTCTGGGCTCATCACGTTTTCGGCTCGATGAAAGGGAAGTCTCTGGCGCCGGCAAATGGCGCGCAACCGACGGAAGATCGCGCCCCGCGCCAGGATCTTGGGCAGTGCTGTGATCGTCATCAGGCTCACGTACTCCGCGAGTTTGCCCATGGCAAAGCGCCGCGAGAGTTGTGGCAGGATGCGTTCGGCCGTGCCTCGCCGTCCCTTCCCCTTCAGCACCAGCGGAATTTTGACTACCGCGAGCTCATCGCCCGGCCGCGTGGCCGCGTAGTGCGTCAAGAGCGAGTTGTGCAGCACGTAGTCGCTGAGCAAGAATAGGACTTTCATGGGGGGGGCTAATGATACGGAGTCAGGAGATAACCCGGCAGCACTTCACACTCGGTGGGGGCGTCTGGCATACCTTAGTGGGAAGTGCCGCCGGGTTATCTCCTGACTCCATGCCTTGTTTCACTTGTCCGCTGTTCGCATTCCCTCTAGCCGCATCAAATCAGCATGCAGTTGGCGGAGGCCATGTTTCTTGCGAGTCTTGAGCCACTTCTCTTGAACTGGGGTCGTGTCTTTGAAGGGGCTGCTAGCAAGTTTCGGTCTACCTTTTTTGGCTGCGCCCTCTTTGGCTAGGCCTTTGGCTGCGAGAGCGTAGGCCTCCTCTAACAGGTCCAAGTACTTCTTCTTGTGTTCAATGGCCAGGTCCAGGTACTGATTCATTTGTGTGTTCACATTCAGGGCCTTCCAGTATTGGGCTCCTGCTTCCCAGTACAGTGTTTGGTCCTCGTTGCAGCCCAGGCAGGGGGTGGATGGTTTCCCCATACAATCTGGGCACACCCACTGCGCCTTTCCCTTGCCCTGGCAGGCCTCACACTCCGTTTTTCCACGCTTGCAGGAGTTGCAGTCCACGATTCCCTTTCCCTTGCACGCGCCACATTTTGACTTCGATCCCGGAAAGCTACTCACGCCTCTCCCAAGGCATGGTTTACAGCCCGTTTTTTGTTGGCCATTACAGTCCTTGCAAATTTTAGACTTGCTGCCTTGGCAGTCGTGGCAGGTTGAAATTAAGGACTTGGGCGCCACGCAAGTTTGGCATGTGGTGAGGGCCGTCCCCGGGCACCACCCACAATCGCCTTTGGATCCTTTGTCCAGGCGGGGATAATCGTTGTCGTGACCTGAGCCTTTGCAGGCGACGCATTGCCGATTCAACTTCCCCTTTCCAGAGCAGCCAGAGCAGGTCCTAAGACCCTTACCTCCGCAACCCTTGCAGCGGACTTTCCCCTTCTTTCTGCACAGCTTGCAGTCACCGTGCGCCCCGAAAAACATCAAGTTTGCTGGGCAATTCAAATAGCCCGGTTTGGGTTTCATTACGCCGTTCAACTGTGCGGAGGTGGCCTCAATGGAACTTAGCATCAGTAGGTGCACCCCATATTCTTCTGCGGTTGTCTTCCCCTCGCGTTGCAATTCGATCATCCACCCGCGTTTTTGGCTGGCCTGCAGGACATGTCCTGAACAGTCACTGCAGCCGACCTTTCGCTTTCCCTCGCATGCCATGCAAGTCACTTCGACCTGGGTCTTCCCTTTGCAGTGTTGGCAGGGAGGCGCAGCCTGTTCCTGTGCAAATAGGGGGGCGGTGAGGATGATCGCAAGCAGGCACAGGAGTTGGATGAGACGCATATCGGATTGTGGGGAACCAGAACACAATGGTGGCGTTTCGGACGTCAACCCGGTTGGGTCTACGACCCAAGCATTGGATTGTAGTGAGTATTGAGGCCCGAGATGAAGTGCCGGTTTTCAGTCGAGGAGCAGTGCGGGGAATTGAAGGGGAGCGCAACCTCTGGCTTCCTGGATCGGTTTGACGAATGCCATTGTGTGGGTTTCCAATGGGCGGCAGTCAGGGATTGGGGGTCGACTCTAATCAACCGGGCCTGAGGCTTTCCTGCCGCCGTAACTACGGATGGTTTTTTTGGAAGCCTGGTCAGCATTCGTGGCCTTTCATTAGACTCCCGACACCTTTTCATGCCCCAAGTAAAGGGAATGGGGCGGTCCAGAACCATCACGGGGGAACGCCGGGCGCACTTCGCCTACGGGGGATTCGCCGGGATACTCCACGCGCTCAAGGAAGAGGCCCGATGAGGGTGCGGTCGACTTTGAAGGTAGCTCGCCGGGCGCGGTGGGGTCGTTCACAAGTCTAGCCAGATCTTCGGGCGAAAGCCGCCCGGCTCCGACCTGAACCAAAGAGCCCACCAGTCGACGCACCATTCTCCACAGGAAGTGCGAGGCAGAGATTCGTACGAGCAGCAGTTCGCCGGCTTCAACGATCTGTACATCGTCCACGACGACGATCGTGCTGGACTGCGCCTTGGGGCGCTCGCAGAACCGACTGAAATCGTGGCGCCCGACGAAGCACTGGGCAGCGCTTGCCATCGCAGAAACATCCAGCTGCTCACTCACACTCCACGCATAGCGTCTTGAGAAAGCCGTGCGACGGCGAATAATCTGGTAGAGATAGCTGCGCCGTACCGCGTCATGGCGGGCGTGAAACCCGTCTGCTGCGCGCACGAGGCTGGATACGTGAATCCCGCTCGGCAAGGCCTCGTTGACGCTGTGCAGGAGCGGCTCCGGGTCGGCCACGGCGGAGAGTCTCAAGTAAGCAACCTGGCCCAGAGCGTGCACACCGGCATCGGTTCGTCCGGAGCCTCCCAGCTCGCGCAGCTGCCCACCCGCCGCCTCGATCGCTTTCGTTAGCTCGCCGGCGACGCTGCGCGCGTTCTTTTGGACTTGCCAGCCATGGAACCCCGTCCCGTCGTACTCCACGTCCAACCGGTATGTCGCCCCGCCGTGGGCTGCTTTGGGGCCACCCCGTCGACCAGGCCTGGTCTCTTCTTGTTCGCCGAGTTTCGATCTTCCGGCCTTGCTGTTCTTCATGGTGGGGAGTCTATCACGCCAGATACTCCTAGCCCGGTTGGATACGGGATACGGAGCCGGGGCAAAATCCGGGGGCGCATTGGCGCAGGCTGGAGGCCAGGACGAAGACACAGTGATAGGTAGATTGGTGCTCGCAGGGGTGCAGTGTGCGACTTGGAGTGAAAACTGAGGATGAAGTGATGAAGGGAGACCATGAGAAGGAGGCCCGCTCAGCAGGTCGGTCAGCTAGAGGACCGGAATGCGTGGCAATGCCTTGGGATCAGCCCGGATGGGAAGAGAGCATGGCGGGCCGCAGGGACACCGCGCTCGCAGTTCCTGCCAAAGTCGGTAGCGGCGGCTGCATGGAGTGGGTGGGGCAGGGGCTATGCAAGCTCGCTTTCGATCTGTGCGCCAACACTCATGTCTGGCACCTGGCACTTTTCCGCCGAATTCGCTCGGAGGAGTGTGCGACACCGTATCCTAACTACGCACTTTGTTGCTCCACTCCAATGAACTCACCCAACCGACTTTCAATTCCCGCTCGTCCTTTGCTCGTCGGCGTCCTCTTGGTTGGCACCCTGGCCTGCGGCGACACTCAGCAATCTAATCCGGCAACCGAATCGGCCGCAGCACGGCCCAATGTGTTGCTCATTAGTCTCGACAGTGTGCGCGCGGACGTATTGTCATGCTATGGCTTTGTTGCGCCCTTCGCATCTGAGCTGCCTAGTACCCCCAACTTAGATCGCCTGGCCAACGAAGGCGCTCGCTTTGAGCGCGCCTACTCTTCCAGCTCCTGGACCCTGCCTTCCCATGTGGCTCTCATCACTGGCCAACCGGACCTAGTGCACGGCGTCGAGATGGACAGCATGGGCCTGTCTCCCAAGCGGCCCACCCTGGCTGAGATTTTGGCCGTAGGGGGCTATCAAACTTCAGGCTTCTACTCCGGGCCCTACCTGGACCCACGCTACGGATTTGGCCGAGGTTTTGACCGTTACGAAGCCGCCTACGGTGAGCCCCTGACCCAGGCCGCCGGGGCCGAACGTGTGGCACGCCAAGCGGTGGACCAAGCCCTGGCGCTGGGTCAAGATCCAGGCGCCGCGATGCAAACGCACGAGCAGGCCAACCGCGTCCTGGAACTTCTCTCCCATCGCGATCGGTGCTCCGACAGGGTCACGGACCGGGCCCTCGACGCACTGGTCCAGAGTTCCCCGGATCAGCCTTGGTTCCTGTTCGCCCACTACTTCGATCCGCATTACGATTACGTGGCCCCAGCGGACCTGGCGACCGCCTTCGACCCCGATTACGAGGGCCAACTAGATGGGGCGGATTTTCTAACCGACCCACGCATTAGCGTCGGAGACCCGCGCCCGCGCAATCCTTACCGTCGCCGCCAAGTGGCGTCTCCCCGGGACATGCAGCACCTCTTGTCCCTCTACGCGGCCGAGGTCGCCTGGACCGACAGCCAGGTCGGTCGCTTGCTTGATGCCATCGAACAACGCGGCGAGTTGGATAACACCCTTGTGATCGTGGTGTCCGACCACGGTGATGAGTTCTTCGAGCACGGTCACCTGGGACACCGCATCAATCTTTTCGAAGAGAGCGTGCGCGTGCCCATGCTGCTGCGCTATCCCCCGCTCATCCCCGCGGGCCGCGTCATTCCCGGGCCCGCCGCGACCTATGACGCTTTCGCTACCATCCTGGTGGCGGCCGGGATTCAAGCTCCGGTGGGCACCACGGCCCAGGACCTCTTCCCGCTGATCAACGGCTCGGGTCCCAGCACGACTCGGCCCCTTTCGCGGCTGGTGCGCGCACACGCCGATCAGGGTCCGGAAGGTGAGCCCCTACGCACTTTCCGCGTGATCGAGAGCTACGTGGACTGGCCCATCAAGGTGTTGCGCGCCCGGACCTGGAGCGAACCCGCCGGTCCCATGTCCCCAGCGGCCGCCGCTCGTATCCAGGCCCGCGCCCAAGCCGACCGTGGTCGAGACCTGTCCTTACGCTGGATTGACCTAGCCCAACACCCCAATGAGCCCTGGACCGCTTGGTCTACCGACTTCGCCCAAGGTCCGGCCAAGAGCGCACTCACTCGCTTCCAAAGACTCTATCCAAATCTACTGCGACGCCGCCGCAACCCCAGCCTGGTCCCTAAAGACCAGGGCCAAGCCACCCAGCTGCAGTCCCTCGGCTATGGTGGAGATTCCGAACCGAGTGGCGACTTGGAAGGCATGATGGAGTACTTCACCATCAGCCCGCCGGGAATCCCCAGTGCGGCGTCTGACGCGAAGCGGCCGTTCACGGGCAAATGAGCCGGTGAACGGGAGTATTTCGTCAGACACCGTACGGGCGCACTACAGGTGCCGTACTGGCACGGTACCCGGGATTATTCGCGCCACCACATGCGGAAGAGGTGCACGCCTTTGCGCTGTGTCTGGCTGACGTAGATGAGTCGGTATCCGGGGATCTTGCTGTAGACCTTGGAATCCGGATGGCAAAACATGGCTGCCGCCGTTCCTGCTTTCGGAGGTTGGCCCGCGCGCAAGCCAGCGGCATAGGCATGGGACGTCATCATGTCCCAAGGCGCGATCATGAGCACGCGCGTCTTCCACTCCCGCATGAGCATGCCCATGTCCTCCGGGTTCCCCTTATGAAACGTCGTGAGGAAGCGCTCTATCCGATCGCGACTCTCCGCAGTCTCGTACTTGGGCTGCAGCACCATGGGCGTGCCCGCACCGGCGAGCAGGGATGTTGAATAGAAGAAGTCGGTGAGCACGGGCTCTTCCGGGCGCAGATTTTTACCCACCCATCGAACGAGCCGGCGGGTCTCAACGTTGCGCGCATCGCTTCCCTTGATAGGCTCGAATCTAGCGTCGTGATACCAATCGACCCGGTGGAATTTGGCAACCTCGAAACCAAACCACAACTGGCCAACCAGGGCGACGCCGAGCACACCAAAACCCAGTCCACGCTTGCGCGTGCGGGCAAAGTATGCCGCTGCTGCAGCGGGTGCCAGCAGGGCCACCAACACCAGGGTGCGCCGCACCAACCACCCAGCCCCGAGGCTAGCCGCCACCAAGCCCGCTAGGACCAAAAACTTACGGTCCCCGGTGCCCCGCAGCCAGCCTGGCACCGCCAAGAACACAACCCCAACAGCGAGCGCGCTGGCGGAGCCCAACCCAAGCTTGAAGTCCGTGAACGTCGCTGTCGAGAAAGGTCCCTGCCACAATAGGCGAGCGCCAAAATCCAGTTCGGAAGGGTCACTGGGAATTTTACCCAGGTTCGAGAGTTTCCCCACAAGGAAGCTAAATACGTGACCGTAGTCCCCAGTGTCACCCATCAACAGTCGTGTGAGTCCGCCCAAGAGAGCTAGGCCCACAAGTCCCGCTGCGAAAAGCACCAACCCTCGGGCCCGCATTCCCAAGCCCTTGAAGGTCCAACGATCCGATAGCTGCCCAGCCGCTAACAACCCCACAGCCAGCAGCATCGCCGGGGCAAACAAGAATAATTTGGCGCGCAACACAGGCACCAATACACAGGTCGCGGCCACCACTAAAGGCAACACCGCAAATCTCCGCTTCTGGAAGGGCGATTCTCCGGTGCGCAAAAACCAACCCGTTAGCACAACGAGTTCTAGGGCCACCACGAAACCCATGGCGTGCCACGTGGCTAGAGCTCCAGATAAGCAAAGAGCGGAAGCCAGGAGACTTCCTTGGCCTCCGGTGCGTAAGGTGCGTGCCAGCAGCCACAGGTGACCAATGTACAAGGGCAAGGACAGATCCTCGCGAATCAAGATCACCCCGAGGGTTCGATAACTGAAGGGCTGTAGCAGGTACAACGCCGCCGCGAAACAGCCCCACGGCACAGCGCGCCAGGGACTAGATTGCTCTTCCCCCGGGGCTCCCCGGGCTAACTCATAGGCCAAACCAAAGACCCCTCCGGCCGCCAAAGCCGCCACAAGAGCCATGAGCTTTAAAGCGAACACATGCAGGGGGGTGTCTCCACCAAACCAGTTGTAGGCCCAAGCCACCAGGTACTCCTGCCCCACGGTAAACATGGCCGGCACATTCGCCGTTTCGGGGTAACGTATCTTGGGCTCTTCCCCAAAATTAGCGGGAGTACCACCAGCCTCGACGATACGTTCCGTCAAGTAGTACAGCAACCCCGGGTCACTCCGAAGCATGCCGTCTGGGGTTTGAACATCAAATTCCGAATCGGCCAGGGCAAAGTGCACACGCACCCAAGTACCGCAAGCAATAAATACTAGGGCCAAGGCCAAGGCCCCCAAGCCTGCAACCCAATTACTCGTGCCCGACCCTGAAGGGACCTGTTTCTCGTCTGTGGCTTGCATCGAAAACGAGTATAGCGTGGGAGTCGCAATACCAAAGGGCCTGTTTCAGAGAAGAACTGGCCAGAACGGTAGCTATAACGGATAAGGCAAGCTCAAAATGAATGGCAGGAGCTGTCGTGATCCCCACCGCACGCTCTAACCCGATCCAGAAGTGGTCCGAGAAAACGGAGCCAGCCACAGGTTGTGATTTGCCAATACCGAGAGGCAGGCAACGTGACCCCAATGAGAAGAAATAGAAGAATCCACAGCCCGCATGCAAAGCGCGGATAGGGCTTGAGGCTCTGAAAGAGATCAAGACAGTCCACCAGATCGCGGCGGAGAATGAGATTCACGCCGTGCAAGTATCGACCTGGAAGAAAGAGCTCCAAGAGCCGATGAGCGCGATTTTTGAACGCAAGGACAGCAATGATTCATGGGCCTTGGCCGCATGCCCTTCGGGGTGCAGAGGTCGCCAGCAAGGAATGATGCAGGTGGCAGCAACGGACTGGACGGACCGCACCAAGCACCGGGCCCGAGGAAGTGGACCCCACCGAGTGCGCATGGAAGCAAGGCGCAAGAATCTCCGGTATGGCTGGCGTCACTCGACCCTCTCACGGCAACAAACAGAATCACAGAAAAACGGACGGAGTACCTTGGCAGGAAGGGGCCTGCTCGTGGAAGGAGTTCCCCAGGGGCCGTTTTGGAGAACAAGTGGTAGAGGGCGGCTTAGGTCGAATGCCCGCGTGTCCCTGCAGTGCTTGCACATGATCCTCTGGCGCGTCCTCCGGCCTCACCAAGCCTGCAGGCCGTTTCGAGGGACCGGTGACGGCCTAGGAGCGGGCTCTGCTCAAGTTCCAATTGAAGCAGGAGTGTAGGGGCTAGGATCAGGCCGCATCCTCTGCGGACTCTATCTCTGAGTGGCGAACGAATCGGTTGCGCCCATTTTTCTTTGCTACGTACAGGGCGGCATCTGCGAACTTCAATAACTCATTGAAGGAGGTCATGCTGGGATCGTATCCGGCAATTCCAAGGCTAATGGTTAGTTTCCGATCGAAGTTCACCACAGGCATGGCATGAGCATCCACACTCGCGCGCAGCCGTTCAGCAATGAAGAGACTCTCCTCCTCGGAAGTGTTCTTGCAGATCAGTAGGAATTCTTCACCGCCGATGCGGCATACTTCGTCACAGGAACGTATTCCCCGCTTGAGTATGCTGGCCGTTTCCCTCAGGACCACATCTCCAATATCGTGCCCGTAAACATCGTTGACGGACTTGAAGTCGTCGATGTCGAGCATCATCAGGGTCAGATTGCCGCCGATGCGCTCGATGGCAGCCCATTCCGCTGCCAGGCGCTTCAAGGCATAGCGTCGGTTTGGTAACTCCGTCAATGCGTCCGTGAGCGTTGTCGCCCGGAGTTTTCGGGTGAGGACTCCTAGCTCAGCCATTTGCCTCATCATGGTCTGCTTGTCGCGCTCCACCTTGCGATTCAACCGCACCAGGCGTTCTCCACCTTTAATGCGAGCGGCCATGACCTGGGGTAGGAAGGGTTTGGTGACGAAGTCATCCACACCTGCGTCGAAAGCTTCCACAATGCCGTTGCTGCCACCGCTGCCTGTTACCATCAGGAAATACATTTCGCTTCCATCGGCTGAGCGTCGCAGGGCTCGACATAGTTCCAAGCCGTCCATTTCTGGCATCTGCCAGTCAGCAACCACAATATCGGGGCAGTGCTCCAGGGCGAGTTTGAGCGCTTCCTGGCCGCTGGTCGCTGTCAATATTTCGTATCCCTGTTGGTGCATTTGCGCCTCAAGGAGCTTCAATGACACCGGATCGTCATCGACCAAGAGGAGGCTTGTGACGAGGGATTGCTCTACGATGGGGTTCCTATGGACCGTGGTCTCGGATAGTTTCCTAGATGCTTTTGCGACGTTCGGTCCGTCCGAGACAGCGATTTTCGCCGTGGGCACTTGGTTGTGCTCCTCTGTTTTATCGGCAATCAAGCGCTCCAGCCAAGCGGTGCTTCGCTTCGGCTTGATAGCGATCTGTAGGTCGTTTCCCCAAGCCACCCACTCGGCGAAGCACTCATCCAAGAAGACCCTATAGTCGAAGTCGTCAAGGCTCAGTACCAGGCAAGCGTTCTTGAATTGCTCGCCGGTGTTGGCCCACACTTCTGGGGGCGCGGACTCGTCCAGGGCCATATTGACGGCGATCGCGTCTGCCAGGCGTAGAACATCCGCCAAGGTGCCATTGATTGGCTCGTCAGGGCTGAGAAAGGGGTATTCCAGGGCCTGCTGAATAGCCACGCCGAAGGCATCGGGCAGCTTCCAATCCGTAGCCATGCAGGTCGCTACCTGGACGTGATTGATGCTGAAGAGTGCCTGCTCAATCTCCTTGATGTCGCAGTAGGGGGGTAGTAAGGACCCTTCGATTGCCCCCGCGTATTTCTCAGGGAAAACTGAGGCCATTGCCAAGCGTCCGATGTGGCTTAGCAAACCACAGATATAGGCTTCCTCAGGCTGGCCGACGCCCATTTTGGTAGCGAGTGCCCGGGCGGTAACGGCGCGGGCCAAGGACGTGGACCAATAGCCCATATAATCAAAGGCCTTGCAGGTGCCAGGTTTGCGTTCCGAGATCAACGAGAAGGCTAGGGCTAGGTTGCGCACGGTGGAACTCCCAAGGCGCATGATCGACTCATCCACGGTCGTCGCGGGTTGCAGTCCCCCGTTGAGCGACGAATTGGCGAGCTGAAGAATACGCCCAGTGAGGGACGAATCGGCCATGATCGCCCGGCCCATATCCAGAATGTCGAAATCTTCCGTTTTAGTAATTTGGAGGATCTTCATCCCTACGCCTGCAGGAGTAGGCAGATTTTCAGATGACCTGATTTCCTCGAAAATTCTGATGTCCATCGTGAAACTCTAGTTGAGGTAGACAGCACGGAGTGCGGTGAGGGCCAGCGTTACTTCCAAATGCATGGAGTCCAAACGTTCAATCCAGGGTTCCATGGAAGCCAAGTTTTCCTGATTGCCAAGGCGTTCTAATTCGCAACAAACCCCACTGAAGGGCAGTGCTCCCATGTTCGCGCTAGATGACTTCAGAGCGTGAGCTGCGCGTTCCACCCCCGCGGAGTCGCCAGCCGTAAAGGACTCCACGGTAATGCGTACGCGCTCCGATGCGTCATCAAGGTACAGGTCGACGAGTTCTACGAGGAGGTCACTCCCGAGAAGCAGGATCTCCTGAATTGAACCTTCGGCAAGGACCCGTTCAGCCGTTGACGCCGTATGGACGTGTTGGGAGAAGGAGAATTGACAGGATTTTTCGGCCATGTGATAAGAGGGGGGAGGACGGAGTATCCGTCGGAGGAGTGCAATTGGATAACTAATTTGGATTCAGGATGCACAGGTGCCCCACATGGCTCCCCGCATCCCATCTTTGTCGGATTTCAATACGGCCAAACTTGCGCATAACCACAAGGAGGGGCCAATTCCGAGATTCAACGCCATCCCAGAGGGCGCTAAACGGGGAGCCGGGAATACGGACCTGTAGAGATGCCCCAAAGTAAGGCGCAGATTCTCAATTGTCCCAACGCCGGTATCTAGCGCAGGGACATTCAAGTCCCGCCGAACGGGCGCCGATTATTGATTATAGCTATCGATAGCGAGGCTCGCACCTCCTTGAGATTCGATTAAATTATTGGTGCTGAATTAGCATGCCGTATAGCCAAGAGCATTTCGGATGAAGCAATCTTTGCAAAACACACAGACCTCGGACCTCGTCAGAAGTTCAATACTGCATTTACTCCTGTATCGCAGTCCAGGGCATGGCGGCCGAACAAGGGGTAAGCCGGGAATTCGAAGGGCGGCTGCTCTCCTCACCGTGTTGGTCATCGGTGGTACGGGATGCTCCAATCCCGCAAATCCCACCTCGATTCCCGTACTCTGTCCAGCATCGATCGAAACCACGATGGTAATCAATGAGGCAGGGGAGAGCGTGCAAGACCAGCTCGACCCAAGCAAGCCTCTGCCTGAAACAGTGGACATTGTGTTCGGTGTCTATAAAACCGACAAGGCCACCGAACTCTACAGGAAGTTTTTGCCTGTGATTGAGGCCGTGCAGGCAGACCTCACCGAACGTCTTGATTGCGACGTCAACATAGAGCTTCAAATATTTGGAACCTACGAAGAGGGACTGTCAGCCCTAGTAGCCGGTAAGGTTGATTTCGTTCGTTTTGGCCCCACGTCCTATATCTTAGCCAAGGGGCAGAATGACGCGATTGCACTCCTCGCCAGAGAAAGTAAAAAGGGCGAGAGCACCTTCAAGGGGGTCATTTGTGTGAAGGTCGGCAGTCCCTACCAGACTCTGGAAGACTTGCGCGGATGCCGCTTTGCTTTCGGGAATCCAAACTCAACGATCGGTCGTTTTCTGGCGCAGGAGGAACTACTCAAAGTGGGAATCAAGTCAAGTGATCTAGGTACTTTCGAATACCTCGCGCAGCACGATAGGGTCGGCAAGGCTGTCATGCTTGGGGACTTTGACGCAGGCGCACTTAAGGAGAGCACCTTCAATAAACTCAATGCCGGCGCGGCGCTGCGCAAGCTACACACATTTGACAATATCACTAAGCCTTGGATAGCGAGTGCAAAGCTCCATCCGAAACTCAAAGAAGGGTTGAGCGCGGCCTTGTTTAACTTGAAGGATCCAGCGGCGCTAAAAAGCCTAAAGGTGACCGGCTTTCTGAAGGCAACCGATAGCGACTATCAGCCGGTGAGGTTTACGATGGAGCGTGTCCTCGCGGAGTTCGAGGACCCCGTTGACAAAGTGTCCTCGGCCGTGGCCACGCCGTGAGTTTGCGTCCATGGATAGCCAGACGCATTGGCGCAAAGTTGAACATACTCGCAATAGGAGCTCTACTCTGCGCGTTCGTTCCTGCAGCTATCTTTTCTGTGCACAAGGTCCGCCAGGCGATGGAAGAGCAGGCCGAATTGACGGCTTACACGATTGCTGAGGCGCTGGCCAGCGCCTCTTTAGAGTCGGTGATTCTCCAGGACTATCCCGCCCTGGAAACCATAGCTGAGAATGCGGTCGCGCAAGCGGACGACCTGATGGCGATGGACATTCGACGGGGAGACGGCAGGATCGTTGCTTCAGCACGCGCGTCCGATGCTGTTGGCGTGGAGAGCCTTAGGCAGTTCAGTGCTCCCGTTCTTATCCATCGGCAGGATGGACAGATCGATACGGTTGGTTTTGTAGAGTTGGGGTGGAGAAACAATCGTATGTCCGCCGCAGTCGCTTCGATCGGTCTCCTCCTCTTCGCATCTATCATGGCTTCGGCAGCTATCGCAGCGGGAATTCTTACGGTCGCCCTTCGTCGCTTACTAGGCTCAAGACTTCGAAATTTGGATACACAAGCTCGTCGACTCGCCGCTGGAAATCTGGAAGGCGACGTCACCAGTGCAGGCAGTGACGAAATATCGCGCCTCGCAAGGACTCTAGATTTGATGCGTTCAAACCTGAGGGAGTCTCTCGTTGAAGTCAATCAGAAGAACGAGCAATTGACCGACACGCTTGGCCGAGTCCATGCCGCGAGTGAGGCCAAGGCTGAATTCCTCGCCAATATGAGCCACGAGATCCGCTCTCCAATGAATGGAATCATCGGAATGAGCGAGCTAACCCTTGCTACCAACCTTGAGGGCGAGCAGCGTGAATACGTGGAGATTATCTTAGAATGCGCTCAGTCCCTTCTCGGTTTGCTCGACGGTATCCTGGATCTTTCCAAAGTCGAAGCCGGAAAAATGGAACTCAATGAGGAACCTTTTGACTTGTTCTCCTGCGTGGAAGGTGCCGTGGCGATCTTTGCTGGCAAAGCGGCAATTTTAGACTTGGAGTTGATCTGCAACTTGGGCAGCGAGGTACCTCAATTCATTCGAGGTGACGTGACGCGCGTGCGTCAGGTGCTTGTCAATCTGCTTGGGAACGCTGTCAAATTTACAAAGCGTGGGGAGGTGGAACTGCGCGTCCGCACTAAGGATCAATCCGCCAAAAGTGTGACGCTATTGTTCCACGTACGCGACACGGGGATAGGGATTCCTTCCGAACGCCATCAGAAGATATTCGAGGCATTCACCCAGGCAGATGGTGGAACGACTAGGGAGCATGGTGGCACAGGGCTCGGCCTTTCCATTTCTGGACACTTCGCTGAGATGATGGGAGGATCCATCCGGCTCATGAGTGAGGTCGGATTGGGTAGCACCTTCACCTTCGAGGCTTCTTTCGCTATTGCAGATGGTGAAGTCGTTCAAAATCATTCCGAGGGTTTCGTAAATGAGGAAACCCTGGAGTTCTTGAAGCACCTACGCATCTTGGTTGTGGACGACAACCGATCCAATCAGAGTGCGTTGGAAGCCATGCTCGGTGGATGGGGATGCTCGACGATTGCATTGGCGAGCGGTGGCCCGCAGGCCCTCGAGTACTTGGCGACCGCCAGAGCCGAGGCAAATCCGTATGACTTGTGCCTGATCGATGTCCAAATGCCAGGCATGGACGGTAACGATGTGGCAAGTGCCATTCGTAACAACCCGATTTACGGGGAGCCCAGGATCGTCATTCTCTCCGACCTACACAGCAAGCACATGGTGCACGAGGGGGACCGCCCGAGCGCCCTGACAAAACCAGTTAAGCGGTCCAAGATGCTAACGACTTTGTCGCGCGTAACCCAGTCCGAGGAGCACGCTGCAGAAACCGAAGGGACTCTTCCCGGCACTCCTGAAATTGCAATTGCGACCCAGCCCGTTGTCAGCCGAGGCAGGATCCTTTTGGTCGAGGACAATCCTGTGAACATTCGGGTTGCCGTCGGCATTCTGTCAAAGGGGGAGTGCTCAGTAACCGTTGCGGTCAATGGGCAGGAAGCTCTGGATGCGCTGGATGAGGAGTCCTTTGACTTGATCCTCATGGACTTGCAAATGCCGGTCATGGGAGGCCTCGAGGCCACCCAATGCATCCGCGAGCGCGAAGAAAAAACAGGCGTATTCACACCAATCGTCGCCATGACGGCCCGCGCGATGGAAGGGGATCAAGAGCGCTGCTTTGCTGCTGGAATGTCCGGCTACGTTTCGAAACCAATATCGATCGCGAGCGTGATGAAAGTCTTGGATGAATGGCTTCCGCTGGACGGATCTGATTCCTAATCCGAAACGAGAATCAATCCGGCTACGAATCGGTGCAGCGCCAGGGCAGAATTCAACGGCAGCGTGTGCTTAGAACCTGAAGCACTCAGCAACGACAGCAGCTACCACGGTTCCGCATGCCGCGATGCAGGCCGATTGAATTCGGGGCAAGGGGTAGCAGCGCCTGGCAGTGGGTTCTGTCCTGGCACAGTACCGGGGATGGCGAGTACGGTTGCGGGGCTCGTGGATATGCCCAAATCAGTTGAGGTATCTGCCTGAGCAGGTGGGGTACCGGCGATAGGCGGGGGGGGGCTGATGATGTTTATGCGTCAACAGTGGGTCCGGTCCGGGCACATTGGTAACAGATATGTCCGGGCACAAGGGTGACCCTTTTTACTGCGCTGATCGCGCTGGGGTGGTATCTGGCGTGCATGCCTTGGAATCAAACGAACACCGTGAATGAGAGATTGAAGTTTGTAGCGGCCGCCCAGAGGGGTGATAAGACCATCACCGAGTTGTGCCTGAGCATTGGGATAAGCCGAAAAACCGGGTACAAGATCCTGAAGCGATACGATGAAGATGGAGCCAATGGACTTCGGGATCGATCCTCGGCTCCAGGGCGGCATCCCAATCGCACGCCAGCGGTTGTGGAGGCATCCATTCTTAGAATTCGTAAAGCGTATCCGACTTGGGGTTCCAAGAAGATCCTGGTTTTACTTGGCAGGGAATGGGTCGATGAGGATGTTCCCGCGAGGAGTACGGTCGACGCGATTCTTAAGCGCGCCGGTGTCGTAGTTCCAAGAAGGAAACGAATCAGGCGCAGGCATCACGGTCCTCCAGTGGTTGAAGCGGATCACGCAAATGCGGTTTGGTCCATCGACTACAAAGGGTGGTTCAAAGTCGGAGACGGCACCAGGTGCGATCCTTTGACGGTGAATGACGTCTACAGTCGTTTGTCTTTGGAGTGCCGTGCGCTTGTTTCGCCCAAGCTGGAAACGATCCGACATAGGCTTCAATTGCTGTTTGAGAGCCACGGCCTCCCCGATTGCATGCTGAGCGACAATGGCCCTCCGTTTGGCTCTCGTGGTCTCGGAGGCCTAACGAGGTTGGGAGTGTGGCTCTTGCGTTTGGGCATTCAGCCCATATTCATTGAGCCGGGTCGGTCAGATCAAAACGGGCGGCATGAGCGGTTCCATGAGACCTTGAAAGCTGAAACGGCAAGTCCACCCAGGGCATCCATCAGGGCACAGCAGGCGGCATTCAATCGTTTCAGGTCTCACTACAATGAGGAGCGATCTCACGAGGCGCTGGATATGAAGACTCCCTCGGACTTGCACGAAGGCTCCCTTCGTTCGATGCCTGCTGTGCTTCCAGAGCATGAGTACCCAGAATCCTATCTTGCGCGACGGGTTCGTCGAGACGGTTCGATCAAGTGGCAAAAGGGATACGTGTTCATCGGTGAAGCCATTGCGGGAGAGATGGTAGGACTTGAGCCGGTCGATGATCTCACCTGGCACGTACACCTCGGACCCATGCGTCTTGGAGTTCTTCATGGCCGTGCTCGGACGGTGCTTCCAATCACCGAAGAGCCAGAATGATGGGTGTTACCAAGGTGCTCGGACACGAGAAAATCCGTGGTTGTCGCATTCTTTTGTGTTTGGCACGTCGACCCCACCCCCGCGTTTTTTTCAGTGTCAGGGGGCTGGCAAGGGGGCAAGGAGCGTAGCGACTT
>JBLFXY010000038.1:0-18302 GCA_047611645.1 Glaciecola sp. | reverse complement strand
AAGGGGACCTGGCCCAAGCCGCGCTTGTTGCAGTCGGCAAGGGCCGTGGACCCAAGGCCTTGGAAATCCTGACAAAGGCCATGGATCGACCCGATTGGCGTGATCGCGGCGCCGCTGCGGTGGGCTTGATGCACTTGGCATTGCCGGAATGCATGGGACTGCTCATGAAAGCGTCGGAGGACGAAGACCCCTCCGTGGCGCTGACAGCCAACCGCGGCCTGCTGCGGCTCTCGGGCCGTGCATCCAAGGGCGCGCCTAAGCAAGGGTGGGAGGATTGGTGGAAAGAGAGCCAGGGCAAGGTGTCCTTGCGTCAGAGGGAGAAGTCCCAAAGCAGTTTTGAAAAGTACGGCTACACCGTCCCCGATGCGCTGATCTATGCGGGCCTTGACGTGGTGGTGATTCCGGGTCGCGGCGACCATATCGAAACCGTGCTAGACCGTCTCGGCATCATCTACCGCACCGTGCAAGCCGGCCAGTTGGCCAAGCAGGGGCTGCATCCTGGCGCAGTTCTGATCGCCGGGTGCACCGGTGAAATCGCACCCAGCGACGTGCCGATCGTACAGTGGTACGTACGCTGTGGCGGCTCGCTCTTCACGTCTTGCTGGTCATTGACCTTCACAGCCCAGCGGGCTTTTCCCGGTGTGATCGTCAAGGCGGATACCGACCACGAGGTGATGGATCGAGTCCGCACGGAACCCGCTGCCTTGGGTAGCACCTTCCTCAACGGCGTGTTTGAGGGTGGCTCGGTTCCGATCTATCACCTGGAGGGAGCCCACCTGATCCGGGTCGTAGATTCCATTCGCGCGGAGGTCCTCATCGACAGCCCGGAAGCCGCCGAACGTCACGGCAGCGGCGACATGGCCGCCTGGTTCCGCGTCGGCCACGGCACGGTGCTCGACTCGGTGAACCACTTCGACCTACAAGGATTGGCCTTGGCCACGGACCTCAAGAAGAAGGAAGAGCTGCAAGCCTACGCGGTCAACCACATGGGCCTTTCCATGAGCAAGTTGCGCTTGGTGGCCCAAGAGAGGTGGTGGAAGAGCCGCGACAAAGCCTCCAAAAACGTGGACGACATGAGCGCCTTCCGCCTGCTCACGAACTTCGTGCGCGAGAAACGCCTACGTGGCGATTGATCGATCTACAGGTAGACGCTGAATACTCGTACTTGCGGCCAATGGAGCAAACATCAAACCAGCACAAAGCAGAGCCGTCCTTGGTACTGTTTGCCGGACCACTTCCAACCGCCACTGCTCGAGCGCCTCGTTGATGCTGAGCTCAACCTGAGATAGATAGTGTTATGCGAGCCCTTTCCCGTGCCAGTATCCGCTTCGCTCCCTTGCGCAATCTTGGGGTTGTGTCTCTTTTCCTTTTCGTTGCTTGTGGAGAGGTGAAGGCCCAAGAGATGGCCGGTGAGCTCTTTGATGGTAAGAGCCTCGCGGGGTGGTCCGCGCTCGAAACCGATGCCCAGTGGTGGCGCGTCGAGGATGGCTACTTGACGGGAGGGTCCCTCGAAGTTGAGGTTCCACACAATACGTTTCTGACAACCGAGGAGGTCTTTCAGAATTTTGAAGTGACCTTCGACATTCGCATCCAAACGACCGGGGGATTCGCGAACTCAGGCTTTCAAATCCGAAGCGAGCGTGTCCCCGGAAGCCCGGAGATCGTGGGCTATCAAGTCGACGCCGGAGACGCGTATTGGGGCTGCTTCTACGACGAGTCTCGGAGAGGGCTCATCTCGCGCTCGGCCCAAGAGGACGCGATTGTGGCCTCGATTCAGGCCGGCCAGTGGAATTCCTACCGCATCCGCGCCGAGGGTCCTCGCATCCAATCTTGGATCAATGGAATCCAAGCGACGGACTACACGGAGACCAGCGATCGAATTCCGTTGGACGGGCAGATGGGACTGCAGGTTCACGGTGGTGGCAAGGTCCAAGTGCAATTGCGCAGGGTTGAAATCGAGCGCCTCCCGGACACTGCCAATGTGATGACTTGGGAACTCTTGCACGCTGCGGAGCCTCGGGTCGACCAGATTGAGGAGCCATGGCGAAGTGCGGAGGATGAGCAAGCTCTTTTCGTCGTTCCCGATGGATTCGAAATCGAACTTGTGGCTTCTGAAGAGCAAGTCCAGAAGTTGGTCGATATCGCCTTCGATGACCAGGGACGTATGTGGGGCCTGACGGCCGCCGAGTATCCCATTGACGCCAACGAGGACCCAAGTGCCGCCGCGAAATACGATGGCAACAGCAAGGACCAAGTGGTGGTTTTTGACAACGTCTGGAGCCAAGAGATTCAGAAGCCGCGAATTTTTGCGGATGGATTTGCGATGCCCATGGCCATCCTGCCCGAAGGCGATGGCGTTCTGCTGGCGCATGGCTCTAAGATCTTGCGCCTGCATGATGATGACAACGACGGCAAGGCCGATCGGCGCGAGGTCGTGCTGGATGGTTTTGGCATCCAGGACTCCCACCTCATGCCGCACCGGTTTGTCCGCGCGCCCGGTGGTTGGATCTACGTTGCCCAGGGCGCCTATAACTTTTCCGATGTGCGCACGAAGTCCGGCGAGATCGTCTCCTACAACAAGTGCAAGATCGGCCGCTTTCGGCGCGATGGCAGTGCCTTTGAGGTTGTCGGTGTCGGTCTAAACAACATCTGGGGATTCGTAATCGACCGTCGTGGGGATATGTGGATTCAGGAGGCCAATGACCTTGGCTATCCCCTGGTGCCGTTTCTTCATGGCGGCAGCTATCCAGGGATCGGGAACGAACGAATCCATGCATCCGCGCCATGGCAGCCTCCGATTTCGGAAGTGCAAATGGGCGGGACAGGCCTTTCCGGATTGGCACACTCGGAGGACCGCAATGGATTCCCCGCACCCTGGAACGAGACGTTCTTTGTGGCGAACCCGATCATGAGCTCAGTCCAGTCCCTGCTGGTGGAGACGGGTGCGCGCCCCACGGATCGCACCGTTCGCCTGGCGAGCGAGTTCCTGACTTCCAATGACAAGAATTTCCGGCCCGTCGCGATTCACTTCGGCCCGGACGGCTGCCTCTACATCGTCGATTGGTACAACCCGATCATCTCCCACAATGAGGTCTCCCGGGATCATCCGGATCGTGACAAGAAGAGTACGCGCATCTGGCGTATTCGGCACTCATCCCAATCCACGGAGCGTCCCCTCGATGTGACCACGGTGGCGATCAGCGAGCTGACCAAACTCTTGGATTCGGACTCGACCTGGATTTCGCGCGCGGCTTGGCATCAGCTGACCGAGCGCGGTGATGAGAGCGTGCGGGGAGAGCTCTTGGCGATCGCGGTCGATGGGGCGCGCCGGACCGAAACCAGGATTTTGGCACTCTGGAGTTTGGAGGACTTAGGCTGGATCGATCTTGACGTCATCCAGGCCAGCCTTGGAGACACGGACACTGCATTACAACGGGAGGGCGCGCGACTGAGCGCTGACCTCGCAATGGGCCAAGCGCAGCGCCTGGCCTTGCTCGAACCCCTCATTCGGACCGTGGCTCCGGGCCCTCGCCTGGCCGCAATCGCCTCCCTCGCTCTCCAGGTGACCGACAGCTCTGACGTGGCTCTCATGCTGCTCCGCTTTCTTCGCTCAGCCCAGGACGCACCCAGCACAATGCTGCGCAACCGCAGCGAGAGAGTCCTCTCGGGAATCGCCGGCGAGATTGCCTTTGAGAGGAGTCTGGTCCGCATGGCATTGGAGGAGCGCCGGGTGGCCATGGGCCTCCCCGAATTTCAAACGGCCCTCACCCAACTAGCGCCGGAGACACAGCTCTTCTCGACCCTCTGCGCAGGGGGAGAAGAGGCCGCTGTGAAGGCGGCGCTGCTGCTGGGCACACTCGGTCGCCGTCCCAACGGAGAAGAGATCGCGCTGCTCGTGCAGCACATCGCGGCCTCGGAGGTCAAGGTCCAGCTCGTCACCTGGCTTGGAAACCCGGAGATGCGCGAGGATACTTTGCGCATCCTGATGACAGCCGATACCGACTTGGGATCGGGGCCTCTTGGGATCCAAATCGTCCAGAGTCTGCGGACGATGACGGAGGCCGGCGCGAGTCAAGAGCAACGGATCCTGGCTGTGGAGGTCGCCCGGGCCCTGCGCCTTACCGACCTGGAGGCGGACATCGTTGCGTGGATGCAGGCGGGACAGATCGAAAGGATCGTGGGCATTTCAGCCTTGGTCGAGCTCGGCTGCACCAACACTGGCCTCTTTCTCCAGATCGTAGGATCGAGTGTGCCGGGCAGTGAAGCTAGGCAGCGCGCTTCGGCGGCCTTGGCTTCCGTGCAGAGCGATCAGGCCTTTGCCGAGCTGATCGAACTTTGGCCTTCCCTCGAGCGAGGCGCACGCAAGGCCTCTATCGCAGAGTGCCTGACGAAGCGCGCAGGTGCGGAGCGTCTACTCAAAGCCCTTGTCGCTGGGGACATCGAGCTTGAAGCCTTGGATGGCATTGCATGGAATAGCCTTGGGAGTCACCTTGTCGATGACAAGCAGCTTTTAGATCTGCAAGCGCGCGCCGCTGAGGGGCAGATCGTCGGCCTGCTGCTGGCTGGTGGCGATGAGGATTACGCGGACGCGAATTTCTCTTTGCTGGGTGACTTTACCGTCGAGGGTTGGATGTTTCTCGAGCCGGGTGTCTCCAATGACGACTGCCTGCTTGCATTGCCAAATGTCTTCGACCTGAACTTTTACGACGGCTATCCGAGGCTTTGGCTAGGAGATGGTGAGGGGGATGTCATCGTGGCCGATCGGCGCACCCCAGCGGAACGTTGGTTTCACCTGGCCCTAACCCGTACCAACCATGGTGAGCTACGCCTCTATCTCGATGGTCAGTTGAACCAGGTCTCCAGCCAGGAGACGGTGCAAGACTACGACGGAATCGATATCGGCCGCAGCTCACGGGAGGGCAATACCAAAGGGCGCATCGTAGAGCTACGTATCTGGGAGACAGCGCGCACTTCGGAAGAGATCGCCCTGAATTATCGCCTGGGCCTGGATGCTAGCGAGTCGACTCCGGGGCTCGTATTTTCGAGCAGTCACAACGAGGTCGACCTGATCGGCGCCGTATCAAGGGGACCGATTTTTGAACCGCCGCCGCTGCAAACCAGGGCTGAGGCCGAAGCCGAGGCCGCACGGTTTTCGAAATTCAGGGACCTCGCCAGTCGTTCCGGTGACCTCGAAAACGGTCGCATGGTGTTTGCCCGCACCTGCCTTGCTTGCCACCGCATGGAAGGCAGCGGTGGGGAGATCGGTCCAGGTCTCGACGGCGTGGGGGCCAAAAGTACGGAGGGAATCCTGCGCTCGATCCTGACTCCCAACGCAGGAGTGGAGTCCGGCTATCGAAATCTCGTTGTGCAGACCCATTCGGGTGAGTTGCTGGTTGGCTACTTGGCCAGCGAGGACGATAGCGCGATTGTGCTCCGCCGCATGGGCCGCGAGGATCTCAAGCTAGAGCGAAACAAGATCGAGTCCATGAAGTTCAACAAGCTCTCTCTCATGCCCGAAGGACTCCTAGACACGCTCGATCCCGAGGACGTTACGGATCTACTGACGTACTTGAAGTCCCGATAGGGGGAGAAGGGGGCTCAATCAATTCCTTGGCAGTTAGACGTGCTCACCGGGCAACGGCCTTGACTGTGGGGCCGAATCGCAGCAACGTAACTGCAACTACCTGCTCGGAACGCCTGCCGTGAATCCTGCGGAAATTACGGCGTGAAAGGTGACCGCCGCATCATCCTATGCAGGGGTCGAACGGCTCAGCAACGCGGCCAATGAACCCAGCTGCCCGGCGTGGTAAGCCAGGTGGAACACGTGCCCCATCAGGAATACCTGCCTGGTGGCGAGGCTCTCTTTGAACTCGGGGAGGAGTTCGATCGAGGGCGCTTCTTCGAGGTCTGCAGGTGACAGAGAACACACTTGCTCAGCGAGTTTACCGGAGACGGTTTCGAACCGTTCCTTGAGATCAGGCCAGGATTCTCCGGATCCTCGGAAGGGAATCTCCAATTCGAGGGCAGCCAGTGTGGTGTAAGTGACCTCGATCAAATGCTGCAGCGTGTTGTGCCCGCAAGGGCCGCCGGGGTGCAAATCTACCATCGCCTGAGAGGGACTCCAGGAGGCGGTCATCGAAAGGATGACAGTTGTACGCTGCGCCAATTGGGCGGAGAGCAGCTCTGGGATCGATTCAGGAGTAGGCGCTGCCATGGAGGCTCCTAGGCGTTTCCAGTGGCGCGTTGTTTTTGCACGGAGACCTTAGCGCGTTGGATCGCATCCTCTGAAACCCTGCGCAGGTCGCGTGTCACACCGATCTTCGACATGCTCCAGACAAACCACTTGGTGGGATCCAGGTGGAACCAGCGAATCCCGTTGCGGTAGTCACCCGCGAAGCGATGGTGGAAATTGTGATAGCCCTCACCCAGTGTGAGAATGGCCGTGATCCACGAATCCCGCGGGGAACCATTCATATCGTAGGGCTGTGAGCCGATGCAGTGGGCCACCGAGTTGATCGAGAAGGTCGCGTGCCATTGCACCGTCAACCGCAGGAATCCAACCACCAAGAGTCCGCCGATCACGTCCCCGACTAGGGCTCCGGCGATCATGGGTAGAACCACTCCGCCCATCAACGCCCACGCCACATAGAACCGGTTTTGGTTGCGTACCAGAGGGTCCTTCTGCAAGTCATTCACGATGGATTGATCGACTCCAGTCCCTTTGCAAAGCACCCAGCCAATATGCGCCCACCAAAACCCCTTCTTGATGTTGTAGGGGTCTTGCTCGAGATCGGTGAACTTGTGGTGAATACGATGATCCGCCGACCACTTGAGCGCCGAGTTTTGCACCGAGGCGGCTCCAAACAGCAAATAGAAGACCCGCAGCGGCCAAATCGCTTTGTACGTGGGGTGACTGAACAGCCGGTGGTAGCCGCCCGTGATCGACAGCCCGCAAAATCCGAACCAGAGCACGGCCAACAAGGCGATGCTCCAACTCCAATGGAAACAAAGCCACACAATGCCCCCGATCGCCATGAGATGGCTAAATCCGAGGAATAGGACGTTGGTCCAAGCGAGTCGTTTCTGGTCCATGGTTGGTTTTGAAATCAGAGGAGAGGGAGTCGTGAGGCGGCAGTGCTGGAAGGACTACGCGAGTCCTTCGTGGCGCAACAAAGCTTCGGTGCTGGGCTCGCGTCCGCGGAAGGCCTTGAAGACTTCCATCGGCGGCAAGCTACCACCCAGGGCGAGCACCGTATCTGAAAAGCGGCGACCGATCTTGGCCACTTCTTGCTCGTTGTCGAGACCGGCCTCTTCGAAGGCTGCGAAGGCATCGGCGGAGAGCACTTCGGCCCACTTGTACG
Source organism: Glaciecola sp. (assembly GCA_047611645.1). GTDB lineage: Bacteria > Planctomycetota > UBA1135 > UBA1135 > NORP259. Next base: position 10,941 of record JBLFXY010000038.1, on the reverse strand, counting down.
AGTAGTACCCAGCGGCGTAGCCTCCCGCAAAAATGTGGCTGAAAGCGCACAGGAAACGATCTCCAGGGAAATCGGGACCCGTTTGGGTGCGCTCGCGAATGCGATCCGCCACGTCGTTCGGGGTTTCATTCCCATCGGGATCGTAGCGGTGGTGCAATTCCAGGTCGGCGGAGCTGAAGCTCACCTGACGCAAGGTGCCGGTTCCGGTGCGGAAGGTGCGCGCTGCTTGTAGCTTGGCGAAGAGTTCCGCGGGCAGGGGCTCGCCGGTTTCCCAGTGTCCCGTGAAGCCCATCAGGGTCGGCTCGTGGTAGCACCAGTTTTCCATGAATTGGCTGGGCAGCTCGACCGCGTCCCAGTCTACGTTTTCGATGCCTGCAACCATGCCGTGATCGATGCGCGTCAGCATGTGCTGCAGACCGTGGCCGAACTCGTGGAAGAGCGTGTTTACTTCGCCGAAAGCCAGCAGCGCCGGCTTGTCACCCACGGGCGGAGTGAAGTTGCAGACCAGGTAAGCGACGGGCAAGCGCACTGCTCCGTGGGCGTTGCTGCGACCCAAGCAGTTGTTCATCCATGCGCCGCCGCGCTTGTCAGCGCTGCGAGTAAAGGGATCGAGGAAGAAAGCAGCCACGGGCGCGCCCTCCGAATCGGAAACTTCGAAATACAGCACGTCGGGATGCCATGTGTCGACTTTGCCATCGACCTGGCGCACGGTGACGCCAAACAGGCGCTGGGCCAATTCGAAGAGACCGTCGAGCACCTTGGGCATGGGGAAATAGGGGCGCAGGTCTTCGTCGGTGTAGTCGAAACGTTGCTCGCGCATGCGCTCGGTCCAGAAACCGATGTCCCAGCGCTCGAGCGATTCGGCCTGACCCTGCTCCTTGGCGAAGGCAGCGAGTTCGTCGAAGTCCTTGATCGCTGCATCGTGGGAAGCCACGCGTAGTTCTTCCAGGAGTTGCTCGGCGGCGGCCACATCGGGTGCCATCTTGCGAGCCAGGCTTAGATCGGCGTAGGTTTCGAAACCGAGTAGCTGAGCCACTGAGCGGCGGCGGCGCAGAATGTCCTTGATGACATCCGTGTTGTCTTGTTCCCCGGTGCTGGCGCGCGTGAAGTAGGCCTTGTATACGCGCTCGCGCAGTTCGCGGTTCTTGGAGTGTGCGAGGAAGGGGCCGAAGCTGGGGTAGGCCAGGGTGAAGCGCCAAGGGCCAGCTTCTGCGGTTGCGTTTTCGTCAGGGTGCTGGCTGGCAGCCAGGCCTAGGGTGCTGGGCGGAAGGCCCGCCACCTCGTCAGGCGAAGTGAGGTCCATCTCGAACTCATTGGTGGAGTCCAGCACGTTGTTCTTGAACTTGGTCGAGAGCGAAGCCAGTTCTTCCTGCAAGCGGTTGAACTCTTTTTTGGGCTCGCCGCGCAAGGCCACACCGGAAAGCTCTGCATCGCGCAGCAAGCATTCCACGGCACGTTGCTGTCCCGCGTCCAGATCTTTGAAGCCGGCGCTTTGCTCGAGCTCCTTCAAGCGGTCGTAGATCGCGCCGCTCTGACCCAGAGCCATCGAGAACTCGATCAGCTTGGGCTGCATGGTTTCGTGCACTTCGCGCAGCTCGGGCGTGTTGGCCACGCTGGTCAGGTGCGAAACCATACCCCAGACAAACCCCATGCGATCGTGGATGCGCTCCAACGGCAGCACCATGCCTTCCCAGGTGGGCGTGCCATTGGCCTCCAAATCGGCCTGGGCCTTTTGAAGCTCTTCGAGCATGGCTTCCACGCCCGGGGTCACATGCTCAGCCTTGAAGCTGGCGAACTGGGGAAGCCCCGTGGGGGCGAGGAGGGGATTTTCGGAGGTTGCGCTGGGAGACATGTTTGATTGGGCTTGAGAGCTGTGCAGGAATCAGCGCAGAGAATAGCCGATTCCAGCAGCTACCGGTAAGTGGGAACGGTCCCCTGGGGCAGAGAAAAACGGTGGCCCTGCTATTCTCGTACGTCGATTGCAGGGTCGCGAGGCCAACACGGCCTACCAGCGCATACAGCACTGGAAAGAGCGGGCCCGCTGCCATGGTCAAGGTCCTAGTGGGGAAGCCATCGACCCACCTAGGGTTGGCCAAGCGGATCCTTCAACCGACTCCGGTCCGGAGTGTCAATCAGGGGGAATTCCCAGCGCAGCCAGAACCCTGGGAGGGACCCACCCAGACGGGCATGGGCTGGTTAGGGAGAGGCGAATAGCGACCTAGAAGGGCGCCGGGGAATTCGAGCGGAGCGCTGACCTTTCGTTCTCTGTATCGGTTGGGTGTTTTCGCGGCCCCGTATAAAATGCCCCCGCGAAGTGCCTTATTGCCCTCTTAGCCAGAGCCGCACCGAGTGAATGTGTACTTGGTTCGGGTTTGCGCTGTTCGGCATTGCTCACAAGTCTAAGCTAGGGGCCCTTCACCGCTGCGATTCCAGATGTCTCCCATGCTCAATACCAGTCTCTTGTCTGCCCTCGTCCTTGCATTTGTACCCATTCAGGATGTTGTCGAGCACAACAAACCGGCCTCGCCAGATCGCTGGCAGGCTGAACTGAAAAGTATCGATGCTGAGTTTCGACCGGGCCTGGAATTCCTACTTGAGTTTATGCCGCCAGCCGATCGCGAAAATCTGAGTACGGACCTGGTGGTTGAGAATGTGGAATACGCCTACAAAGCTTGGAAAGACGCGCCGTGGCATGCTTCGGTGAGCGAAGAGATCTTCTTCAATGAGATCCTTCCGTATGCCAACATCAATGAACGTCGTGATTCTTGGCGCAAGGATTTCTATGAGAAATTCGCTCCGCTCGTGGCGGAAGCGAAGACTCCAAGCGAAGCCGCTGCGATTTTGAACAATAAGGTCTTTCCGGCTGTGGGGGTCATCTATTCGACCCAACGACCGAAGGCCGATCAGAGTCCCTATGAATCCATCGACGCGGGCATGGCTTCCTGTACGGGGCTATCGGTGTTGCTGGTCGATGCATGTCGGGCCGTTGGTGTGCCCGCACGTTTCGTCGGCACGCCGCTTTGGGCCGACGGCAGTGGGAACCATTCTTGGGTGGAAGTGTGGGATCAAGGCTGGCACTTTACAGGGGCCGCGGAACCGACCGGATTGGATCTGAACAAGGCCTGGTTTACCGGCCGTGCCTCCAAGGCTTTGGTGCATGATCGCGAGCGCGCAATCTACGCGGTGAGTTACAAGAAGACCGGAACCCATTTGCCGATGGTTTGGCAGCCCGACGCCGACACTGTGTTCGCCGTGAACGTCACCGGTCGTTACGCCAAACAAGCGTCGAAGGCCCCCGGCATGGCCTATTTACGGGTACGCGCCGTCGATGAAAGAGGTACCCGGATTCGCGTGAAGGTAGATGTGAAGACCGCGGGTGGCGATGATCTGGCCGGTGGCGAAACGCGTGACGAAAGTTACGACGCCAACGATCATTTGATCCTGCAATTGGAGTCAGGTAAGACCATCGAGCTTAAGGCGGTTTTGAAGCAGGACGAAAGCGAGGAAAGTCATCACATCACCATGTACGCACCGGCGGATGGCTCGCTAATGGAATTGCGCTTCGGTGGCAAAGACGACCCTTCCTTTGAGTTGTTCACACCCAGGGATTTGATCTGGCATGAACATGCCCAGCACATCCGTGCCGACCGCGCCGCTGAGATGAAGGCCAAGGAGCTGGTGATCGGAGAGCTGAAAATGCCTTTCGCTTACAAGGTCTTCGGCGAGAAGCCCGCAGGCGGTCGCAGCTTGTACATCTCTATGCATGGAGGCGGCGGCGCACCTAAGAAGGTGAACGATCAACAGTGGGAGAACCAAAAAGGCCTCTACGAGCCTGCTGAAGGCGTCTACTTGGCTCCTCGCGCAGCCACAGACACTTGGAACCTCTGGCATCAAGCGCATATCGATCCATTCTTCGATCGTTTGATCGAGAACCTGGTCGTGTTCGAAGATGTCAACCCCGACCGGGTCTACATCATGGGCTATTCCGCTGGGGGAGATGGCGTTTACCAACTCGCGCCACGCATGGCAGATCGTCTTGCAGCTGCGGCCATGATGGCGGGACATCCCAACGAAACGAAAGCGGATGGCCTTCGCAACCTGCCGTTCACCCTGCACATGGGCGCTGAGGATGCCGCTTATGATCGCAACAAAATCGCGGTGCAGTGGAAGGGGAAACTAGCCGCACTGCAGCAGAGTGACCCTGTAGGTTATATCCACTTGGTTGAGGTGCATGCTGGCAAAGGGCACTGGATGGATCGCAAGGATGCCGTGGCCGTGCCGTGGATGGCCGAGTTCACTCGCGAGCTTCGACCCGACAAAATCGTTTGGTTGCAGGACGATGTCACCCACAACCGTTTCTATTGGCTGAAGGTTGAGACCCCGAAAGCGCGCAGCCGTGTAGTTGTGGAGCATGATGGCCAGAACTTCGAGATCACCGAAGCCCAGGACATTACCCAGTTGACCGTTCGCGTCGATGAAACGATGGTCGATTTCAAACAAGACGTGGTCGTGCTGTTCGAGGGCAAGGAACTGTTCCGCGGCAAGCTACAGCCGAGCTTGGAAATGTTGCGCAAGACCTTAAAGGAGCGCGGTGACCGGCGCGGTATGTGGAGTGCCGAAGTCAACGTGGACCTCCCGTAGCCTGCAATACGGAGTCAGCTACTGGCATGGGCCCGAAACCGTGGAACGGCGTCGGGCCCATGTGGGAGTAGGTTTGTCTGGCAGGGTGAAGATCCGTGGGCTCATAAGTGCGCTAGGGCGTCGGTTCCCAGGTGGGGGTCGAGCGGATCACCTGATAGGCGGGCTCCCCCTAGGACCCCTGGCCCTACCACCGGGGTTTGCGGAATAGCCATCTGCCCAAGGCTGGCAGCGTGGCCTTTGTAATTGTTGCGCGCAGACTCATTACGTGACCATTGCAGCCTTGAATAAAATAGGGTTAGACCTCACCGTGAGCGACCCTACGCGAGGGAGATCATCCCACCCGAAAGGTTTGCTTTCAGAATCGCTCAATCCGGGTTTTTCAGATCCACCATGCGCTACGTCCACCTACTTTTTCTCTGTCTGCTATCGCAGCCCGCTGCGGCGCAAATGCCCCACCAGGATTCCGCTGCCGAAATTCAGCAGGACATGCGCAAGCTGGCCGTGCTCGGTAATGTGCTCTATTTAGCGGCGCACCCGGACGATGAAAACACACGCTTCATCGCCTATGCGGCCAATGAATTGCTGTTCAACACGTCGTACCTGTCGTTGACACGTGGAGACGGGGGCCAAAACCTGGTCGGACCTGAGATTCGGGAGGAGCTGGGCATCATTCGCACGCAAGAGCTTTTGGCCGCTCGCAGGACCGACGGAGGGCAGCAGTTTTTCACTCGGGCCAACGATTTTGGGTATTCCAAAACAGCAGAGGAGACCTTGGCTATTTGGGATGAGGACAAGATTCTCTCCGATGTGGTGCGGGTGATTCGTCAGGTGCGGCCCGATGTAATCGTCTGTCGCTTCCCGGTGGACGGCGGCGGCGGGCACGGACATCACACAGCATCGGCGTTGCTGGGCTTGAAGGCCTTCGCGCTAGCGGCGCAGCCGGACTCCTATCCGGAACAGCTAAAAAGTCTGCAGACTTGGCAACCCCAGCGTATCGTGGTGAACACGGGGCGCTGGTGGAATCCCGACATTTCGACGGAGGATCCGGGCGTGGTCTCTTTGAATGTTGGCGCATACAACACCCTGCGGGGGACCTCGTACACCGAGCTTGCTGCGCGCAGCCGTACCATGCACAAGAGCCAAGGTTTCGGTTCCACAGGCAGCCGCGGAGAGGAACTTGAATTCTTTGAACATCTCGCAGGTTCCCCTGCTGAGCAGGACTTGTTCGACGGAGTGAGCACCGACTGGGGACGCCTAAGTGGCTCGGAATCGATCGCAAAACAGGTAGCCGCACTCAACGCCCAATTTCAATCCGGTGCTCCGGAAGAAAGCATCCCTGGGTTGCTGGCCTTGCGCAAATCCCTTCAAGATCTTTCGGATCCATTCTGGAGGACCCAGAAAATCGCAGAGGTCAATAGCTTGATCCAGGCCTGCGCAGGGCTGTACCTGGAAGCCACCGCTGATGTTCATTGGGCCGCCCCGGGCCAGAATGTCAACATCGATCTCGAGCTCGTGGCCCGCAACGTTGAGGGTGTGCGCTGGGTCGGGTTCGATGTTCCAGCTCTAAGCCTGAGCGAATCCAAGAACCAACAACTCGCGCTCAACATAAAAGCCGAGCACCGTTTCCCGATCCGCATTCCGGCCAATATGGCCCCGACCGATCCCTACTGGTTGATTCAGAAAGGCACGCTCGGGACCTATCGGGTCGACGATCCGAGTTTGATCGGAACTCCCGAAACAAGCCCGCCTATCGAGTTGGAATTGATCCTGGAGATCGCGGGTGAACCCCTGAATTACCGAATCCCGCTGGTCTTCAAGTGGAACGATCCCGTGCAAGGCGAGCGCTACCGACCGTTCTCGATCTGCCCAGCCGCCTTCGTGAACTTCAGCGAGTCGAGTCATGTGTTCACAGGTGACCAGGCCAAGGAAATAGAGCTCAAGATCAAAGCGATCGTGCCCAATTTTTCTGGTGCAGTGCAGCTGTTAGATGCACCGGGGTGGGAGTTTACGCCGAAATCTTGGCCCGTGTCTTTCGAGAAGCAAGGCGAGGAGCAATCGTTTCGGGTAACGGTTCAACCTCTGGCTGACGCGCAACCTCTGGACTTGTCCGTTCAGCTCCAGAGTGACGGGCGCACGCTTGATCGTTCCTTAAATACCATCGCCTACGATCACATTCCGACCCAGGTCTACATGCCCAGCGCATCCTGTCGGCTGGTGTATGTCGATTTGAAAACGAAAGGCCAGCGCATCGCTTACATCCCAGGCGCTGGCGACGTGGTGCCGACCGCGCTGCGCAACATCGGCTACAGCGTCGACGAGCTCAGCGAAACGGACATCACGGCCGGCAATTTGGCCCAGTATGACGCCGTGATCACGGGCATTCGGCTGCTCAATGTGGACGAGCGCGTGGGCCACTACATGCCTGCACTCTTGGAGTATTGTCGCAGCGGCGGCACCCTGGTGCTTCAGTACAACACGCGTCATGCGCTCAAAACGGAGTCCTTTTCCCCTTATCCCATCACTCTTTCGCGAGATCGTGTGACCGAGGAGGACGCTGCCGTGCGCTTTCTTGCGCCCGAGCACGCGGTGCTCAACCAACCTAATAAACTGACTCCAGCCGACTTTGATGGCTGGGTGCAAGAGCGCGGCTTGTACTTTCCGAGCGCGTGGGACGAGGCCTACCAGGCCATCCTGAGTTGGAACGATCGCGGGGAAGAGCCTAAAGACGGATCCCTCCTTGTGGCCGCATATGGCGAAGGCTTTTACGTCTACTCGGGCATCTCGTTCTTCCGGGAACTTCCCGCCGGTGTACCCGGCGCGTATCGACTACTCGTCAACCTGTTGAGTCTGGGCCATGAATGATGAACCCCCGCCCATCTTTTCCAGCTGGAATGGATGGTATGCCTTACTGATCGGTGTCTTAGCGCTACTGGTTTTGCTCTGTACCCTCTTCACGAGGTACTACTCATGAGCGCCATCGACTGGGTGGTGCTGATAGGCACCCTGCTATTCATTGTGAGCTATGGGACCTGGAAGACCCGGGGTGCCAAGGACTTGGATGGATACCTGAAGGGTGGCAATACCGCCCAATGGTGGGGCATCGGAATCTCGATCATGGCCACGCAGGCCAGCGCGATCACGTTCCTGTCGACGCCCGGGCAGGCCTACACCGATGGTATGGGTTTCCTGCAGTTTTACTTCGGTTTGCCGATCGCGATGGTGATTCTTTCGGTGACCTTCCTGCCGATCTACTACCGCTTGAAGGTGTACACAGCCTACGAGTTTCTGGAGAGTCGTTTCGACCTGAAGACACGCACGTTGGCGGCACTGCTCTTTTTGGTGCAGCGCGGACTTGCGGCGGGCATCACGATCTACGCCCCGGCTATCATTCTCTCGTCGCTCTTGGGCTGGAACCTGACGGCTACGAACATATTTATTGGCGCGCTGGTCATCGTCTATACCGTTTCAGGCGGTACCAAGGCGGTCACGCAGACTCAAAAGCAACAGATGACGGTGATGATGGGGGGCATGCTGGTAGCGGGCATCATGGTGATTCGCATGCTGCCCGCAGATATAGGTTTTGGCGATGCCTTGCACGTGGCGGGCCGCATGGGAAAGCTGAATGTTGTCAACTTCGACTTTCAACTGAACGACCGCTACAACTTCTGGTCGGGCATCACCGCGGCCTTGTTCCTGTTCATGTCGTACTTCGGTACCGATCAGAGTCAGGTGCAGCGCTATTTGAGTGGAAAATCCCTCGCCGAAAGCCGTCTAGGGTTGATCATGAATGGGCTGCTTAAGGTGCCGATGCAGTTCATCATTTTGTTCATCGGGGTCATGGTCTTCGTCTTTTATCAGTTTGACCGGCCTCCGATTTTCTTCAACCAGGTGGTTGCGCAACAGGTGCAACAGTCCGATCGAGCGGAGGAGTTCGCGGACATCGAAGCGGGCTATTACGAACTACACGACCAAAAACGCGCTGAGCTCTACGCGCTCGTGGGGGCGGTCCGCGCGGGAGACGCCGAGGGCGATGCCCGGCACCAAGCACAAGCTCAGCACTTGCTCGCCGAATCGGAGCTTCTTCGCGACCAAGCCAAAGAGCTCATTCGCGAGGCGGTTCCAGGGGCGGAAACCAACGACAAGGACTACGTCTTCATGGGGTTCGTGATGGAGCACCTGCCCATAGGCCTGATCGGCCTGCTCTTTGCCGTTATGTTTTCTGCGGCGATGAGTAGCACGGCCTCGGAGCTAAACGCCCTGGCTACAACCACGACCATCGACCTCTACAGGCGGTCGATTCGGAAGAATGCGAGCGAAACCCACTACCTGCGCTCCTCGCAAGTGTTCACCCTTATGTGGGGCCTGCTCGCGATTGCCTTTGCGACCTACGCATCCCTATTCGAAAATCTGATCCAAGCGGTCAACCTGCTGGGTTCCCTCTTTTATGGAACGGTGCTGGGGATCTTCTTGGTGGCTTTTTACTTCAAGTACATCCAAGGAACGGCGGTCTTCATTGCGGCTTTGTTAGCGGAGGCCATCGTAATTTGGATTCACTATCAAAACGCGGCGCAGACGGCCCCCTCTTGGTTGACCATGGGGTTTCTCTGGTACAACGTGGTCGGGTGTCTACTCGTGATCGTGCTCGGCTATGTCCTGCAATTTGTGATCCCTTCCCCCCCGAAGCAAAGCCCAAATACCAGTGCCTGACAGGTTTTTAGAGGTCATAGCGAGCGCCTAGAGAGCACGGTTTGTGAACGGAGCTAATTTTCCGTAAGGCCTAGTCCGCAGGCGTGCCATTGGTCGTATGGTCATGTCCGCCAATCGATCGGTTGGCCCTATCGACCTTTCGGTCCAACCCACAAATCACCATGAGCCTGTCTTCTATTCTCTTCTCGCCTCTAGCGAAGTCCCTGTCCGTTCTGGCCGTCTCGATGGTCGCTCTGCATACCACCGCGCAAGCCCAGATCAACAAAGCCGCGCCCAGCCCCCACGCCACCACGGTCCAGCAGGTGGGCTTGTCCAAGGTCACCTTGGACTACAGTCGCCCCGGCGTCAAAGGCCGCAAGATTTTCGGTGAGCTGGAAGCCTACGGCGCCGTTTGGCGTGCCGGCGCCAACGCCTGCACCACGATCGAGTTCGACGCCAACGCTATGGTCGCTGGCTCAGAAGTACCCGCTGGTAAGTACTCCGTGTTCACCATTCCTCAGAAGGACAAGTGGACCTTCATCCTGAACAAGGACACTGGGCTGTGGGGCGCTGGCGGATACGATCCCGCGAAAGACATCATGCGCGTCGAGCTGCCGATCATCGCCCTCAAGGACGTGCACGAAACCTTGACCATCGAATTCGCGGGCTTCCACTCGAATGGTGCAAACCTCTGCATTTCCTGGGCCAACACCAAGATCTCGGTCCCGGTGGTTATCGATAGCGACGCCATGGTCTTTGCTGAAATCGATGAGAAGATCATCAATGCCAAAGGCGAAATCTCCGGTCGCACCTACTTCGATGCGGCCATGTTCTACTTCGAGAAGAAGAAGGACCTGCCCCTCGCTGCTACCTGGATGGACAAAGCGGTCGAACTCAACCCCGAAGCCTTCTGGCAAATCTACGCCCAAGCCGAAATGGCCCTGCACATGGGTGACTCGGCCAAGGCTATAACCTGCGTCGAAGCATCCATAAAGATGGCCAAGAAAAGCCCCCAAGGCGACTATGGCTACGTGGCTAAGGGCAAAAAACTGCTCGAAAAGATCAACGCCAAGTAAGCGTTCCACGGGAACATCGTTCCTGATTGACCAGTGATAGGCGGGAGCATCCTTTGGGGTGCTCCCGCCTACTCCTTCATTGTGAACAGGCTTGATCTGCGAGCCCATGAAGCTCTAGTTCGATCACCTGAAAGATGAGTACAGGTTTTCGTAAAGGGTCCGACTAGGAAGCTGGAACGAACGTTCAGCTGCCTCTCATGCAATTGCCACGTAATACGGTGTCGTGCACCCTGCGGTTCCTAACCGCCCGAAAGCTTGCGAAGCTTCGTGATCTTGGGTTTCACCAAGTAGGCAAGCTACACATCATCCAAGCTCTGGTAATAGGCTTCTTGCGCAGAATGTAAGGCACCTTTTAACCCGCAACGGGGAGCGATCACGCACGTATTGGCGGACGGATTGAAGCACTCGATCAGGCCTGTCGGATCGTCTAGGAGTGTGTCGGGCATAGAGGATTTCGCCAGAAACCGCCCCTCCATTCCGGCACTGCGTTGGATCTCCCCCCGATAGCGTTCAACTATAGGGGGTGCAATCCGCCTTG
>JBLFXY010000037.1:0-18329 GCA_047611645.1 Glaciecola sp. | reverse complement strand
CTGGGCTCCGCCACCGGCGAAGTAGGTCGGAAGGTTGCAGTATCCATCAGGACTCACTTCCCCCACATCGCCGCGACGACCGATCACACCCGCATAGGTGAATCCCCGACGACCCGCAAGTGCCATCGCGACCTCGAGTCCTTTGCCCGTACCCGCCAAGAAAATTCGGTTGGGATCGACCGCACTGGACTCAAGAACTTGCTGCATCGTGATGAGCACCGCTGCGGTCCCGTCCCGATCCATCCACGTTTCAATGTCGGTCGGCATTCCAGGGACTGCGAGGATGGCGCCATCGCGGAACTCAGCAAGGGCCCAATCCTCGGCCAAGTGTTCGGTGGGCGTCTGATCAGCAGGCGGAATGCAAATGATCAGGGGCCATGCCTCTTGGGGCTTGTAATCGCGGGGCAAAGCTACCACGTACTCCAGGACGTTCTTTTTGGAGTAGAAGCGTTCGGCGTACTTGAATGTGGTCACCTTGCCTTTCTTGTACTTTTTCTTGGCGTAGCCTTGTGACATCCAAAGGGCAGCTCCCAAATCTGCGGGATGAGCCATCAGATCGGGTGAGCCCTTTTTGCGCAGTTTCTTGCGCAGTTTCTCCCGCTGCTCGAGCACCGCGGCTTCGGCCTCCAACACGCCCTTGTTCTCCTTACGAGCCTCGAAATACTCACCGAGCTCGGAGCTGAACTTCTTCAAATCCTTGTCTTTTAATGCCCGTTCCGTGGCTTGAATGGCAAATGCGACTCCTCCTAGGAGAAGCATGGAGCTCAGCAGAAGGGTTGTCTTGTTGCGATACGACATGTTGATTTAATTGCCCACTTGGGCTGGGTCCTGATTGGGCCCAATTCTAAGGCCCCGAGCGCTGGATAGCTAACCTTGAGGCCTATAGTCCTCCAGTCACCCGCGGTCCTGTTTTTTTAATAGGAATTGGCCACGGACGGCATGCCGCGATGCCTATCGAGACGCATTACTGGGCCTGGCCGTCGAGCAGCGCTAGTCCCCAACCGGGCAGTGCCCACGGGGCCGGCTCTTTCCCGGCGACCTCGGCTCGATCCAAAAGAGCGCCAAATAAGCGAACCGCTCCGTCATGATCCTGATCGACCAGGCTATCCCATCCGAGGATCTGTAACGCATCCTCGCTACCCATCGCCAGGGATTGCCCCAGGGCGTCAAGCATCAACTCATGCATGCCAGCCCCACGCGCGACAAGGGCCATACGGTCCCAAACCGCTCGGACCTCCTCCATGGGAGCCACAGCTTCGATTCTCTCCAGGTGCTTGCGAACAGTCTCCAGCGCTTGAACGGCTTGGCCCATACGCAATTGACTGGCTGACAAACAGATCATGCTCCATGTGGCACTGGCCCGGGCGTGCATGGCCGATGCCATGCGCTCGCCAGACTGGCCCCGATAGCCCTCCATTTCCTTCAAGAAGAAATCGTAGGCTGATGCTTGCAGCGCGGGCAGTACGTCATTCGAGCACGAGCCCAAATCCCGCTGAACAAGCTCCGCCCGCTCTTGTCCAGCACGACTCTCCTGCCAGCCCGCGATGATCTCGGTTGCATCATCCACGGTACTGGGCAGTAGAGCTGCGCAGAAAATTAATGCGAAGGACCCTAGCCCAGCCATTCGACTTTGCCGGTTCCCTCACGCACTTCACCCAAAGCGTAAACCGTTTCCCCGGCCTGCTTGAGGTGTTCGGTCACCTCGCTCACGTGCTCGTCGTCCACGAGCAAGACCAAGCCAACGCCCATGTTGAAGACACGATAAGCCTCGGAGTCCTCAATGCAGGCTTCGTCGACAAGCCACTGGAACAAGGGCGGTGTCGTCCAGGAGGAGCGGTCGATGTAAGCGTCATGATTGCCCAGTACACGGGGTAGGTTGTCGAGCAATCCTCCCCCGGTAATGTGGGCCATAGCGGCAATACGGCTCTTTTGCAGCAATGGCATCACAGGGTTCAAGTAGCAACGGTGCGGTGCCAAAAGGGCTTCCGCAACGGTGATTTTTCCACCGAGTGCTTCGGGTTTGTCGTGCACGGTCAAACCCAACCTTTCAAAGATCACCTTGCGTGCGAGTGAGTATCCGTTGGTGTGCAAACCATCGGAGGACAATCCGATCAGTTTCTGACCCGCCTTCACGCGCGACCCATCGAGTAGTTGCTCGCGCGGCACACTGCCTACGATAAAGCCGACGAGGTCGAAATCACCTTTTGCATAGAGTCCGGGCATTTCGGCGGTCTCGCCGCCGAGCAAAGCCAACCCATTGTCGCGGCAGGCTTCTGCGCAACCCCGGATCAAGTCGCTCACCACAATCGGATCTAGCGCGCCGGTTCCCACGTAGTCCATAAAGAACAGGGGCTTGGCGCCCTGAACAAGAATGTCGTTGATGCTGTGCTGAACCAGATCGCGCCCCACGGTGTCGTGGATACCCGCCATTTTCGCGACCTCCAACTTCGTGCCTACGCCGTCTGCGCTGGCCACCAGAATGTCCCCCTCGCTACCGACTTTGGCCAGGTCAAACAAACCACCGAAGGAGCCCACATCTCCAATCACTCCAGGGGTAAAGCTGTCGCGGATGGATTGCTTAGAGCGGGCCAAGGTTTCATCCTGGGCATCGATGTTGACTCCAGCGTCCTTGTAATGAATCGGTGTTTTTTCGCCCATGATGGCACTGCGCGGGGGTTGGTGGGTCGCAGGTGGGTGGGGACGGATCCCCGGTATGGTTCCAAGAGCTCCCTGCCGGGGGCTTCGAGGTGCCAGCATAGCGATTGAAGGCCTGGGAATCTCCGTTTTCACGGACCTGAGGTGCCAAAAGCGATCGGCAACCGCCCCGCGCCGGAAGAACCGGACAACTTGTCAGCCGCCACTTGGAGACCCTTTGGGACAGGACCGATTTTTGGGCTTGCGGGCACCTATTCTTTCAAACCTCGGAGAATTGGGGTGCTAGACTAGTCCACCCGGCCTACGCCGGGTTTTCCACATGGCTCGCCTACGAATTCTTGTGCTCGGAAGCACCGGTTCCATCGGAACCCAAACCCTGGAATTGGTGCGTCAGGACCCCCAGCACTTCGAAGTCGTGGGTCTTTCCGCCCACAGGAGTGATGTCGCACTGCTGGCCCAGGCCCTGGAATTCAAACCCCGCTTTGTAGCTCTCGCGGACCAGGACAAGGCCGAGGATCTGGGCACTCGACTGCCCAATTCCACGACCCTCTTTCAGGGGCCTGACGCCAACCTGGAGATGATCGAAGCCGCAGATTTTGATCTGGCCATCCATGGAATCGTCGGCGCTGCCGGTTTGCAGCCCAGCGTGGCTGTCCTTAAAACCGGCGCGCGGCTTGGATTGGCCAACAAGGAATCCTTGGTGCTCGGTGGGGAGCTGCTGCTCGACCTGGCACGCCGCATGAATACCGTGATCATCCCGGTGGACTCCGAACACTGCGCGGTCCATCAATGCTTGCGCGGTGAGGATCCCACCACGATTCGTCAGGTCATTCTGACCGCCAGCGGAGGACCCTTCCGGGGCAAGAGCCGCGCGCAACTGGAATCCGTCACGGCCGCCGAAGCCCTGCAACACCCCACTTGGGACATGGGGCCACGCATCACGATCGGCTCCGCGACCCTGATGAACAAGGCCCTGGAAATCATCGAATTGCACCACCTGTTCGATCTTCCGGCTGAGAAAATTCAAGTCGCGGTGCATCCCCAATCCGTGGTGCATTCCATGGTCGAATTCGTGGATGGTTCCGTCATAGGCCAAATGGGCCCCCCCGACATGCGTGGACCGATCCACTTCGCCTTGCACTATCCGGACCGTGCACCGGCCCCTGAACAATCAGGTTTTAGCCTGGAACTATTTTCCAAGTTGACCTTCGAAGCTCCCGATCGTGGGAGTTTTCCAGCGTTGGAAATGGGATATGAGTGTGTGCGTCAGGGAGGGACCTCGGGGGCCGTGCTCAATGCGGCCGATGAAGTTGCCGTACAGGCCTTCCTCGATGGCCAGATACCCTTTCACGCCATGGGTGAATTGTGCAGCGCAGCCTTGAAGGCCCGCCCATCGGGTCCCATCAACGTGGACGCCATTTTGGCCGCCGATCAATGGGCCCGCGAATTCACCCAAGACCGCATTCAATCCCAGTATTCCGGACCTAGTACCGCTCGATCCTGAGCCGTCAGACGGTACGCCCATACGGGCCCGTCTCCCCCAAGCAATCCAATGAGTCCTGAAATTTTAAGAACCATCCTGGTCGCCCTCGGCATCGGCATGGTCATCTTCGTCCACGAGATGGGCCACTTCCTGGCGGCTCGCTTCTGCAAGGTGAAGGTGGAGGTTTTCAGCCTAGGCTTCGGGCCCAAGGTGCTTGGATTCACGCGCAAGGGAACCCTGTACCAACTGGCCTTGGTTCCTTTTGGCGGCTATGTACGCATGAAAGGTGAGTACGGGCAGGCTGACGGTTCCGGGCCGGATGCGGACAGCTTGCCCGCCAAGAGCGTGCCGCAACGCTTCTTGATCTATGCCGGCGGCGTGATCATGAATGTGATCTTTGCCTTGGTTTGCTTCCCGATTGTCTATCACTACGGGGTCCCCGCCATCGCGCCCGTCGTCGGCCAGACGGCTCCAGGTTCACCCGCCTGGAACGAGCGCATTCCCTCAGGCGCCAAAATTCTCAAGGTCGGAGGCCGCCCGGTCTACGACTTCATGAGCATCCCGGGCGAGGTCGCAATCCACGGTTCAGAATCCGTGCGCTTCGAGATGTTGTATCCCGGAGAAGACCGGCCGCGAGAGGTGATTCTGGACCCGGTCAAAGATGAGACCAACGGTTTCTACCGGGTTGGAATCGTGCCCCAGGGAGATCCCAATTGGGCCGTGAACATCGTTTCCGGCGGAGCTGCTGACATGGCCGGTTTGCGCGAAGGAGATCAAGTGCTCGAAGTTCTGGGTTCCTTAGAGGGACAAACCCCCGGCACTTCAATGTCCGCCCACTTCGCAGAGGGCCTTCCGATGGATTTGCGGGTACGCCGCAATGTATCCGAAGGCGCAGAGGAATTGATCGAGGTGGTTCGCATTGAACCCCGTTGGGATACGGCAGTGGATGGCCGGAAAGTTTTCGGCATCGAGCCACCCAGCCATGTGGTGCACGCAGTTCGTGACTCCCAAGCCATGCAAACCCTGGGCCTCAAGCCTGGTGACCGAATCATCGAAGCCGCGGGCCAACCCATCCTGCGCAGCACGGATTTCCTTTTGGCACTGCGCGCCGCCTCCGATACGAACCTGCGCGTGGTCGTTCGCCGCGATGGCCAGTCTGTGGTTCTCAACCTTCCTGAATTCAAAAGGGTACATGCCGCCGCTTTGATCAGCGACATTGCGATGGAGCAGGACCTCGAGTCCACCACAATCCTGGTTCGCCCGAAGAGTGCCGCCTTCGAGGCTGGGCTGCGCACGGGAGACGTGATCCAGTCCCTGTGGGATCGCGATGTCAAAGGCTGGGAAGGTATTCAGGACCTCGCAGCTTCGGCCTCCTCCGAAGGAACGCCCCTGACCTTCTCCATCCTGCGCGACGGAAACACAACCCCGCTGTCGTTTACTGCCAGCGCCTCCCTGCCCACGTCCATGGGATTCGGTTTCGGATTCCGACGGGGAACCTACACCTTCCAAACCAATGGCATCGGAGAAGCTGTCGCCATGGGCGCGCGCTCCTCCCTGCGCATGCTGCGAGAAGCGGGCATGACCCTGCGGCAAATGTTCCGCCAGGAAATCAGCCCCAAAAACCTGGGCGGAATCGTGACCATCAGCAAGGTCAGTTACCAGGCATCCTCCATGGGCTGGACCAAGCTGCTCTTCTTCCTCTGCATGCTGAGCGTCAACCTGGCCTTCCTCAATGTCTTGCCTATCCCGTTATTGGATGGTGGACACCTGTTTTTTGTATTGGTCGAAGGCATCAAGGGCTCCCCGGTTTCCGAGAAGATCATGGGCTACAGCCAATTGGTGGGTCTGGTCCTAATCCTGTCTTTGATGGTGTACGTCACCTATCAGGACATCCTGCGATTGCTCTAGTCCGGGTTCCGAATCCGGCGACCTTCTGCCCCTGCAATCCATGAAAGCCCTGCGCCCCTACTTGCTCCTGACCCGCATCTCACTGGCGCCCTCGGCCATGGTGGATGCGTTGATCGGGATATCCCTGGGCAGCGCGGGTCACTACCCAGGCTTCCCGCTGGTGCTGCAAGCCTGCTTAGCATCCCTGTTCGTATTCCTCGGGGGCATGGGCCTCAACGATTACGCGGATCGCAAGGCCGACGCGCTAGACCGGCCGGAAAGACCGATTCCCGCCGGGGACATCTCGCCGGCCATGGCCCTCGGGTTTTCGACGACCCTGCTAATACTGGGCGTGGTATTGGCCTTCCTGATCCACCCCAGCGCAGGCATGTGCTTGGGCGCGGTCGCTGTATGTGCAGCGACCTATGACCTGGTTTTGCGCGGCCCCACCCTGGGCCCCCTGTGCTTGGCTTTCTGCCGCGCGGGCAACCTGACCTTCGGTATTATTGCGGTGCGCTCCGACCTAGGATTGCCATGGCAGCTAGCGTTGGGGCTCCCCCCCTTGGCCTACGGTGTCTACGTTGGCTTAGTCTCAATCCTCTCGGGTTACGAGGACGGGGCGCGATCCCTAGAGAGAGGCAGTCCTCGCACACTGCTCTCATGCGCTGCGTTTGTGCTGGCGATCATGCCATTCTCAGCCTTGGCCATTCGGCCCCAGCCCGCAAGTTGGGCCTACCTGTGCGCCATAGCGATCTCTTTTTCCGCCGCAACAGGCCTATGGCGTGCTGCCCAGCGTAAAGAGGACTGGACGCCACAGGCGGTTGGACAAGCCATGGGCCTGAGCCTGCGGCGACTGATGCTCGCCACGGCAGCCATCGGATGCACCACCCTCAACGCGACGCTCTTCCCCTGGATTGCGGTGGGCTTGGCCTTGGCCGGTTTGGCTTTTTCGCATCGCTTGCGCAAGGCCTTCCCGCCCTCCTAACCGATTCAGAACTAACCTTTAAGGTCTTGGGACAGGGCCCAGTTCAGCGCCGCCGCAGCGTCATCCACAAGGCCCATGAGAGCCGCGTCCTCGACGCTTTGCAGCAGCTGACCCAGACCAGGGCCCGCCACAATTCCACCTTCCATGAGTTGTTGTCCGCTGGGTAAAAAGTCGGGCCGAATACGCGCCTCGGGAAGGGCTAGGAACCAATCCTTAAGCGCTTCTAGCTCAGGCGATTCAGCCAATAGGCTCGTATTCCAGGCTTGAGCGAGGTCTAGGGCCGGCAAGCCTTGCGGCTCCCGCAGGGCCCGAATGGTGGTGCTGGATTCTTCTGGAGCCACACGGAAGTAGCTGCGAAGTCGCCAGAGGTCGGTGACCTGCTGGGCTAAATCCGTGGAGGCTCGCAGACGCTTGAAGGCTTTTTTGGCGGTCTGCTTGATGAGTTTCGCTTCTAAGCAGGCCCCCGGATCGGGATCGAGCAGGATGGAAAGAACCACGCCTAATTCAGAACCCTCCTTGCCGGTTTCAGCATGCGATCCATCCAGTACGGCTTTGCACACTTTCAGGCGCAGCGCCTCTTGATCCAAGACCTCGTTTTCCCCCACGCTCACCGCTAGCCCCAATATCTGAGAGCAGGCCAAGGCCTCCAGAGCGACTTGGGGGCGCGGTCCTTCAGCCATGCGGCGCAACTCATGCAGAATCCGTTCGCCGCTGACACCACGCAAGCTCGACTTGCTAGCAGCCGCGGCTTCAAACAAGCCAGGTGCTGGTTTTAGGCCGAGCCGCGCCAGAAAACGGGCCATGCGCAGCAAGCGCAGACCATCCTCGTCAAAACGACCCCGGGCATCCCCCACGCAGGCCAATTCCCTGCGCTCCAAGTCCCCCATGCCACCTTTTGGGTCCGCGAGTTCACACTCCAACGGGTCCCAATACATCGCATTACAGGTGAAGTCGCGGCGCCCGGCGTCCTTCACCAAGGAATCCGTGTAGCGCACCTCATCGGGATGCCGCCCGTCGCTGTAGCCCCTTTCCAATCGAAAGGTAGCCAGTTCGATCCATTGCCCCGCACCCAGGACTTGCACGATGCCAAAGCTGCGCCCGACTTCGCGAGCCCCAGGGAATAGCCGAACCACCTCATCGGGCAAGGCCGCGGAGACCATGTCCAGGTCCCCCACATCTTCGCCCAGGCAGAGATCTCGAACGGCACCCCCGACCAACCAAGCCCTATATCCAGCGGCTCTCAGGGTGCGGGCCACGGATAACACGGCTGCGCGCCTCTCGGCGCTCAGCCGATTCCATTGGGTGGTGAGTGTATTCATGCGATGTGACCGGCCCCAACCCCGGGACGAGAAGTACTCCGGAGGAAACCAGCGATTGAATGCCACGGTAGCGGTGCCCAAACTCAGAGGGAAGCTGCCATGCAAACGAATCTCGCCCCCACCCCTTCATTGGCCCAACCGCGGGGACTTTCCAGAAGAATCCGACTTTGCGTCATATTCGGCCTGCAGGCGATTGTCTTCATCGCGGTCACGCGTCCGCTCTTCCACAACATTCTGGTAAGAGCCGGCGAGTCCGACGCGAAGAGTGCGGTGCACCTGATCGCACGCGCACTCGCAGCCCTGCCCGAGGCCCCGCCCGACAACTTAGCGCTGTGGATGAGGGACCAACCCCTGCTTCAGCACCGGCTGGCTGACGTGCGAATTTTCGACGCCCACCTCGAGTATCACGGCTACCGCATCCTGTGGCAACCGACCCAACTGGACTCGACCGATCAGCCTCAAAGTCGCGGAACCCTGTGGGCGATTCCTGTCACCCCAGGAAAAACGGGGCACACCAAATTTCATATCCAGGTCGACTAGCCCGGGACTTGGAATTGTTTGTCCGCCTACTTTGCTTGGGGACTCGTGGCACGCGAGGCGGCCCAGCTCTCCATGCACTCCGCCAGCCGTGCTTCACCAGCGCGACGCAGAAAAGCCGCTAGCGGAAGTAGTGATCGCGAGGGAGCTTCTGCGAACCAATGACCGCCGGCCAAGCCAGCTTTATTGAGCCCGGCCGCTTCCTGCCTCAGAGCCTGGGCATCGCGCTCCAACTGTTCCATCGGCAAATCGTTCAGGTAAATCGCGGCGAGAGCGCCTTCGCTGTCAAACAGCAGCCCGATGGGGAGTTCGCGATCCTCGGCGGCTCCTAGAATTTCACCCAGGATGGTGTCGATGAGGTTGCGAACGCGACGCCCTCCTCGGCCTGCGTTTTGTAGCAGGTTCAAGTCGCGCAACTGTTGTTGCACCTGCGTCGCCTGCCGCGGACCATCCACGTTCAAAATTCGAATCGAGTAGGAACTCTTGGCTTGCGCTTCGACGAGTTTCTCCAAGACCTCGGACCCGCCACCTTGCCAAGCGGCATAGATGAACACGAGAACGGGATCAGGACCCAGGTCGCCGATCGTGGGTCGTTGTTTCGAGAAGTCCGGCAGGTCCCAAGCCGCAAGCGGTAGTCGAGCCACAGGAATAACACGGCTCAAGGATTGGCCCGTGCCGCGCGGCGCCGCTGGGATGGAGACCTCTGCAAGTCGCGCCACCTGGGGTTCCCATAGTTCTGCCGGGCTTCCCTGCTGCACGCTGTAAAGGTGATCGACCGCGAGGGGATCCAGCTTTTGAACTTCCCCATCGGGCCAATGGATCGAAACCGACACATCTTGATCTAGCTCGCCCAAGCCAAACAGTCGCCGTTTGCTTCCGCCGCCCAAGTAGCCTTCCCCCGCATACACTCGAGCTTCGGAATGGGTGTCGCCCTGCTGCACTTGCACCAAGGCTCCAACCGCTTCTGTGTTGGGCGCCTTGCCGCGCAGCTCCAACGAGATCCAATGCCCCGGGGACTGCACCCGGTTGTGCATAAAACGAACGATCGGCGCAGTCCGATGCGCGAGCCAAAGATCCGGGCGCCCATCCAGATCCCAATCCACTACAGCGGCGCAGCGACCATCCTCCAGGAGGTCCAAACCCGATACGGCTGAGATATCCATGAAGCGTCCCGCCCCCAGATTCCAGTAGGCGTAGTGCCGCTCATGGCCATTCCACGAGAGTCCATCCGCCACAGACAACTGGGTAACGCACTGCCATCCCTGGAGGTATTCATCCCCCACGTATCCGGGTACTGGTGAGGCATTGACAACCACCCGCCAAAAGAAGCTGGCCAAATCCTGCTCCACCTTGCCGGTCGCAAAACCATTGGGCACCACGATGTCGGGCAAACCGTTCATGTCAAAGTCCACAAACACGGACCCCCAGGACCAACCACCGGGTCCCGTACCTGCCATGTTTTCGTCGAACCGAAAGTTCCCGTCGCCTTCGCCCATCAAAAGGGTGTTGCCCCTGGCATGCCCGGCGTAACTCTCTCGAACCTGCGGTGTCGCGGTTTGCTGAAACCGGGGATTGCGCAGGATGCGCTCTCCCGCAGCGGTGTACATGTTGGAAATGTACAGGTCCAGGTTTCCATCCCGATCCACATCGGCTGCAGAAACCCCCATGCTCGCTGCCATATCTAAGGCATCCGAATTCTCTGCGATATCAACGAACTGGCCGCCATCGTTTCGATACAGATTGTTGCGACCAAAATCGTTGGTCACGTACAGATCCAAATCTCCGTCGCCGTCCAAATCCTCCCAAAGAGCCGCCAAACTGAAACGCTGATTGGCTTGATCCAACCCGACCTCCTTGGTCGCTTCGACAAAAGTTCGCTTGCCTTCGTTACGCCAGTAACTGTTGGGCGCGCCATTGTTGGCATCGTGGTAAGGCGTCGGCGCAGATCCCCGCCGGCCCCCTTCGAAGTACCTTGTATCGTACAAGTCCAAATCCCCATCGCCGTCGGCATCCGCCGCGCATAGGGAATAGACCATAGAGGCGTCGGGTCCCTGAATCAGGGTGCTGCGTTCTTTGAAATGCCCGTTGCCATCGTTCCAAGAAATCACAACCCGTGAACCCAGACCAGCGATCAGGTCCCGATCTCCATCCCCATCCAAATCACAAATCAAAACTCCGCCCGTATCGTCGAGATCCGCCACCCCCGCTTCAAGAGCTTGGTCCACCAAGGTCCCGTCCGGTTGGGCCACGAATAGGTGATTGGCGAAGCCACCGGCGCGGGCCACATACAGATCCTCCAAACCATCTCCACTCACGTCCCCCACAGCCAAACCATGCATGCCCAAGTATTGGGTACTAGCAGGTAGCAATTGATCGTGACGCCCGGCGAGCTCTACACCGCCGGCATACAGTGAGGCTTCCGGCAATACCGATGCAGCTAGAACATGGCGCGTTAAGTCCACGAACATGGCGCTCGTAGTCCGAGACTCCTGAACCAATAACGGTTCAAATCTTTCGAGGCGGGGTTTGGGGCCGCCGCTCCAAACCTGCTTCGACTCCCATGTGCGTGACAATCCGCCGTCAGCAGTGCGCTGCCAAACACGCATGCGAATCGTGATCTCGAAGCGCCCTTCGGGGCGGGCCTTAATGCGGTAGACGTGAACCTTGGATCCCCACTCGATCCCCCCAACAGGTCCTGGAAGATCAAACGGTGCGAGGGCAAATCGTAGTTGCGCTTTCCATGCGTCCAAGCCAGTACCCGCGCTCAAAGGCTGGGGCGCCTCGAAATCACGGCTCTCCCGAATGCTGAGGGAAGCGCTGCCGGGCAGGTTCTGCCAGGACGTCGGCTTTAAATCGAGGGGAGCCTCGATCGACTCGCCCACAAAATCCGCCGTTGGATCAAGCCCTATAAGTGCGTCCTCCCACCAAGTTTCGACCCAGAGGGCAAAGGATTCCTCGGGCCAAGCATCTCCCCCTGCACCGGTGTCCAACCGATTTTTCATTTGGAGGATCCAGGCCGGTGGAGTCGGTCGACTGTCACGAAACACACTGCTGGGCGCAGGCGCCTGCGCCGCGGTAGCAGAAGCCTTTGGATTCGAGCGATCATCACCAGTGGAAGGGGTTCCCGCTGGAACCGTCGCGCCTGTCACTGCCACTGGATCGGTGGACCCCACATCTTCGACGCCAGAAAGTACCGGGCCAGAAAGCACCGAGGGGTAAACTTCCGAGGCCGCCTCTTCATTCGGTTGCCCTCCGCAAGCGGGTAAGCCTACAAGCCCAATGAGCCCTAGAATAACGCAACCAAGGATGCGCATGACGCGCAAACGGTAAGAGAGCCTAGCTAGGCATTGGGCAGTCCGAACCACGTCCATAGCAGGCATTGTAGTGCAGGACGTACGTATCTGTCCGTGCATTCGAAGTAGAATCGTTTTGTGATAGGAGCTAGGACTCTCGGATCCGCTATACGCGTCAGGCGATCCGCCGCATACAACCTCTCATAATCGGACCGGTTTGAATTCGTGAGCACCTCAAGCAGAATCTCAGTGCTGGCTACGCTCTTGTCCTGCCAGATCATTCCGATCAAATCCAAGCGGCGAATGGGATCGGTTTCCGTCACCAGCCGAGCATACAGAGCTTCCATCCCACCTGGACCCGCGTTGAAAGCGTGCCCACAAACCCAGCGGTGCGGTGTCAAACCACCCACTTTTGCGGGCAAATCGCCCTCGTGGTCTAGCAGAAAATCGGCTGCAGCACGCAGCGGGACACGCCCCACCACTTTGAGAATGGACACGCGCGCATCGCCAGCAGGGCGTGCTTCAAACTCCGCCATCAGCACATCCAAGGCGCGCTGGGGCAGCTCAGGATCCGCGTCCCAGTTTCCATTCAAAACGGCAAAGGCCGAGTCCCTTTCGGTGTCGGACTTCGAAAGTTTCAGGAGGACCCGAGCTATGGCCGCAGGATCCTTGCGAATCAACAGGCCTGCCAAGCAAGCATCGCGCACCATTCTCTCCGAATCCGACAAGCCTTCGATCAACCAGGCTGTGACCCATTCCGAGCCCTCGCCCTCGCCGAGTATGCGCGCGGCTCGTTCGCGCACGCCCGCCCGTTTGTCATGGATCAGCGCGGGTTGAACCAAATTGTGCATTCCAACCGACTGCGCCGCGGCCATGGCCAACAGAACTCGTTGATCCACCTCAGAGGCCATGCGGGCGACCAGCATGTCCTGCGCTTCTTGATCACCCAAACCTGCCATGGGTGCCAACAGCCCGGCTCTAGCGGGTTGAGGCGTGTCTTCACTCTTTGCCAATGTGAGGAAGCGCCTAGCTAGGGCTTCATCCTTCACGTGAGAAAGCATGGGCGACATATGGAACCAAGCCGGACGGTATTGCCCGCTCTCCATCCAATCCGCCACGTCATTTGCAAATCGATCCGGGTCGCAATGGTTCAAGGCCTTAAGGAAATCCAACACCGCCGATTCCATCATGACCTTAGGAATCCACCCGGCAACCGCGTCGTAGTCAGAAGGATCGCCATGACGGCGGATCACATCCAGGGAGGTCAAACGCATCTCCTGTTTGGGGTGACCGAATCCAGAACGCCCGATCTCAATACCGGCGTTGGTCTCCATCAACGCGCACACGTTCAGCACATTTTGCAGCACGGGCCCGCCGAAACGATCCCCGTAGTGGTCCTCAAACAACAGCGTTAACGCGGGTACGACCTTCGCCTCTTGGCTGGCCAAGAATGCCTGATAGCGGTGTAGCACGTCGCGCTGCCCCTTGGCCAACTTGGCCACCATGACTTCCGTCAAATCGGTGGTATCCCCTTCAAAGGCCAGTCCCACCTGGCAATCCCACATCAACTTCTTGATACGGTCATCCTCGAGGTAGCGCTCCGAGAGGGTCAACTCACGCTTTTCGGCCCCGCCAGATGTGGAGCTCTTCCAGCCCCAAAAAAGCACACCAGCGAGTACCACGAGTCCCAGCACGATGGCCATGGGCGCGACGCCCGAACGGCGATGGAAGGAGGGAAGAACAGGAAGAGATCTCAGCATGGATGCGCAGGGATTGCGGTGACGGGAGAAGCGATAGGCTAGTAGTGCGATCAGTCCTGGGGGTCACGGGATAATGCGGGAGAAACCCACGCACTCTGCTCGATGAGGCCCTGGGCGCGCTTCAGATTCACCCAAGCCTTGGCCCATTCCGCCCGGCCCTGACGTTGGTTGGAGAGGGACTCTACGTAACTCTGCTGGACCTCGAGAACCTGATAGTTGGTGGAGAGGCCTTCCCTATTACGAGCCTCTTCCTGCTCCAGTTGGCGCTGGGCGAGCCCAAGACTCTTCTCAGCAGCCACCAGTGCCTTGGTTCTGAAGTTCACATCGCGAACCGCGGTACGCACATCGGCGATCACATCACGTTCGGCACGTTCGAAACGGACCCAGGCTCCGCGCAACGCCGACTCTGCCCGCCGATACGCGGCTTTGGCGGTCGCGTTGCCAAGCGGCATGTCATAGGAAAGTTGCGCACTATAGGTCGGCGCTTGCCCAGAGACAACGTCGTTGAAAGCACGGTTGAAGTTGGAGTCTACGGAGTTCGCAGAGGCCCTCAGAATCAGATCCAATCCCGAAAGGCGCTCGGACAGGCTACGGCTTTTCCCAACCTCAGCCAAGCGCACGCCCCATTCCGCCTGGCGCAGCTCGGTACGTTGTTCCATGGCCACGATCAGTGCTTGGCGCCAAAGGGGCGGCTCGCCGACGCTATCGCGCACGGGATACCCGTCGGTAGGGTTCAGCGACTTGGCCCACAGGTCCAACTCTTTGGAACCCAAGAGCAAGGTCTTCAACGCATCCTCCCGTTGACTCTGCACGTTCTCGGCGGAAAGGAGAGATTCCGCGCGCGTGGCGACCTCGGTTTCCGATTCCAGTACGGCGAGCTCCGTGCCCACGCCCGCGTCCAGCTCTCCGCGTCGACGCTTGAGTAAAGTTTCGCCCAACTCCAAGGATGAGAATTGCACCTCGACGGCTTCCACCGCTCCGCGCAATTCCCAGTAGGCCAAATCCACATTCACCAAGGTAGTTTGGCTCTGTCCACGCCAGCGTTCGATCTCCTCTTGGTATCGAATTTGTTCCTCCTGCTGGGTTGCTGTGGCGTAAGCGCTGCCGCGACCGCGAAGCAGGGGTTGTGTGAACGATAGAGCCAATTCGTCACTGGTCTGCTTATCGGAGTCCGCAGTGGTTGCGTTCGTCTCTTGCAGGTTGCTGCTGAAGCTCATGTCGAACACGGCTCCCGTGGTCAACGGTCGGTTGAACGAGAAGTCGAACGTGTTGTCTTGGGCCTCGATCAAATTGCCGCCCGATAGGAAGGAGGAAGTCACTTCGCGCGTGGCGTCTTGGTACTTTGCATTGGCCTTGAAGCGCCACTCGAAGGCACCGAAACTTCCCATGTACCCCTGGTGAGCTTGCTGGACGGCTTCCTCAGCCTCTCTCAGGTCCAAGTTCCCTCTCAAGGCCAAAGCGCGCGCCTCCTTGAGGCTCAAATTCCAAACCTCCTCGGTCCGGGCAGCTTGGTCTGAGTTTTCGGATCCATCCTGAACGGCACATGGAACTGGAGAAGTCAAAAATAGAATGATAAGCGGGTTCAGCATGCTTGGCAGCATAATGCACGGATGCCCCCGGTGCGCAAGGGAAACCGATCCCTATGAGAGTTTACAGACCTCTGCACGGCCCACGCTTGGCCCCCAATCGACTCCAAATCCATCGGGCCTGCCGGGGACCGGCTAGCGCTGGCTCTGGAACCATTCGCCCCAGTCCCGCTGGTTGGATTCCGTCCCGGCTTCCAGGCTGCGCAGCCATTGGAACCAGCCCTCTCCCAATAGGGCAGCGCCCGCTGCGGAGTCGGGCAATGAAGCAATTTGAGCGCGTATGTCCGTGTGTAAATCAGCCAAAAGGCCATATTCGAGGGCCCGCAGCAATGCGGCTCCGGCCAAATGCGCCAATGCGCTGGATGCCCCATCGCGTTCCTGGTTGAGCAGCTCTACGAGAGGCCCCATACCAACCCCTTGCAAATTCCATCCCTCACGGCCTAGTACCCAACTATCCATGGCCATCTCAAAAGCCAATACATGCGCCAGTGAGGGCGCTGTCTGCGGCAAAGGAAGCCTCAACGGCTGCGGTTTGACCCCCGGGATCAAACGTGCAATGCGGGTATCCACCCAAGTGGCCCAAGGCTCTTGAACGCCCTCCGTCAGTCCACCGAATTCCATGTGAGCCAACTCGTAGCGCGCCCCTGCAATCGCATTGGTTTCGTGCAGACCCAGGGCAGACCATAAGTTCGAATCCTCTTCGAGAAGTTCCTCGGGAGCGACCGCAAGGATTTCTTCTGGCAAATCAGGTTGCGATGGATCGAACCGAATAACGAGTTCCGTGTCCTCGGGCTGCGCCCAATAGATGTATGCACCCAAAGCCGGCAGCGCGATCAGGTGCGCGATCAAACTGGCGGCGGCCACGCGTAGCGCCACCGAAGATGCCAGGCGCTTGCGCATGAAACCTACAAGGATTTTTGCGTCTCCCCAAAGCCCCTGGGGAAGAGCAACCCCCTCTTCGGCCTCGGACCGGAATGCATGGCGTCGCGTACTGTTTTGAAGAATACGCGGGCTCAGTGCGGCAGCCTGCTCATCTTCCACGCCACTCCAATCAACCAATTGCCCACGGGTTTCTCCAACCCAATCTTGTAGGGCTTGAACGCGCAGTGCGAATGAAGCTTCACCCATCAAGGCCTGCAAGGCGTCGCGCTCTCCGACATCCGTTGCGGCCAGGATTGCCGATTGAGTACGCACTTCCAGTACCAAATCCAAAGCGATCTCATCGAGGAAATCATCCCCAAATACGAGCGGGCCGTTTGAAGAATTAGGGTTGCTCGAGTCGGATTTCATGATTCACTCCCGGGCAGGGGATCTGTTTGGGGTCCGAGAATTTGGCGCAAGTGACGCACCGCGTGAAACACGCGGGACTTCACGGTTCCTACGGGCACTTGAAGCCGGCTTGCAATGTCCGCATAGGGCAGACTTTCGAGAACGCCCAACCGAAAGGCCTCCTGATGGCCCTGGGACAATTGGGCCATAGCCGAAAAGAGCCGTTGTTGCGTTTCCTGCCCCTCGGCCACGCTCTCGGGCGAAGGCTCGCGACTTTCGAGCCGCTGCAAGGGATCGGGTTGATCGTCCTCCGCAGGGCCACCGAGCGCGGCCAAAGGACGCACCGCCGCCTTACGGCGCTTATCGATCCAAGCGTTGCGCGCCACTTGAAAAGCGAAGGCTTCGAAACGACCCGAGCTCTGGTAGCGATCAGCGGACTTAAAAAGGCGGAGCATGACTTCTTGTGTAAGGTCTTCCGCGTCAGCGGGACCCGCCCCCAGTCGCCTGAAAAACGCGAGGAACAAGGGGGTTTGACCCGTCACAAAGCACTCGAAGGGTTCGGGATCCCCGGCAGCCAATGCCACTAGCGGATCGCACTCTAAAGCGCTGCTCGCGTCGCTCTTGGATCCTGGTTCGTGTTTTTTGGCCTGCATGCACGCCTGCTTAACGCGCGCTTCGGACCCCGGTTCAGATTTTTTTGGATCCACCATGAGCCACTACCTTGACGCCCCGCCGGAGGCCACCATGCGGGCCACAATGTCCGCCCAGGTGCCCTCAAGGCCTCTAAACACAACATGGCGAGCCTCTAAAGACACGTGCTGGAATTCGATTTGCAGGGAGTTTATGGGCAAAAACTGGGCGACTCGGGGAGCCCATTCGACCACCACGACACCATCCGTATCCAGGACCCCGTCCCCGCCTTCCTGCAGAATCGCCTTCTGGCGCCCCTCCATCCAGGCATCGTAGTGGTACAGGTCGAGCCCGGTCCCCTGATAGCTGTGCATCAAGGTGTAGGTAGGACTGGAAACCGGATCCTCGATCCCCATACCCTCGGCCAAACCGCGCACGAAAGTGGTTTTACCCGCTCCCAAATCGCCTGCTAGGGCCAACACGCAGCCGGCCCAAACCTGCTGGCCCAAAGCCATTGCCAAGGCCCGGGTGGCTTCCTCACCGTGCAGTGTCATGCGCGCCAGTTCAACGGGTTCCATGCAGCCATCCTTTCTCTTGAAGCTCTTGAAGCCAAATCGCTTGCTCGGCGGGGTCCAGCCCCTGGAGCTGATCGAGCAAGGCCAGTGTCACCCCGCGTCCTGCGCTGACTCGGCCAAGCACAGCGAGCCCCGGGCAATGCTTGGGCGCTTGAGCCAGAAGCCCGAGCAAGGACTTCGCCGGCAGACTGGCGATGAGTTCGTAATCTTCCCCATCTGTAAGTGCGTGTTGAAGCGCAGATCGTCCGGTTTCGCGAGCCCGCCGCTGCGCATCCCTGTGAATGGGAACGGACTCGATTTGCATGGCGACCCCCGAGGCACGGGCCAGCCGTTCCGCATCCAATAGCAAC
>JBLFXY010000036.1:0-18386 GCA_047611645.1 Glaciecola sp. | reverse complement strand
ACAGCAGCCTTCCGTTGGATCACTCCAGCGGAAGGCTGCTGTTGGTTTGGGCATCACCCGCGACTAGCCGAGAAAGCCCAACTTGGGGATGGATGCTCTTAGGATGCGCTTGGAATCACAATCGAAGAGATCCTCGATCAAAGTCGAGTACAGGCTGCGGAAGTCCGTTGTGAACTTAACATCGCCATCGTCCAGCTTCGCCAGGTCGGGAGCCTGTCCATAGAATCCTCCAACGATATTGTGGCCAAAGACAAAGGACGGACCGCCCTTGCCGTGATCGGTTCCTTGACTGCCGTTCTCTTGCACACGACGGCCAAATTCAGAGTAGACCAACACAACCGCGTTGCGCCCGATCGGCGTGCGTGCCAGGTCTTCCATGAAAGCGCCCAGAGCATCGTCAAGCCCGACCATGAGCCTATCGTGGAGCCCCTTCTGCCTAGCGTGCGTATCAAAACCGCCGTAGGTCGTAGATAGAACGCGCGGCGGCGGCCCTTCAGGAATATTCATCAGAGCCGCAATATCGCGCATATTACGGCCCAAAGGGGTTTTGGGATAAACGACCGACGAGCGATAGCCCGCAGTGGCCGCACGAATGCGAAGCGACTCGTGGCGGGCCCGACCCTGAACCTCTCGAATGCGGTCCAGAGCTGCGTTTTGGCCGACGCCCACCTTGTTCTTGCGCGCCTTACCCTTGGCTTTGACCTTTTGGAAGTTATCAGGTCCATTGCCAAGCAATGCGAAGTGATTGGGGTTCTCAATCGCGAGGAAGGAACGCGTCGCGGATTGGTGTGCGCCCAAGGGGTTGCTGCCGAAGTGCACCACAGCTTCGCTGCCGCGCTTTCGCCAAGCCACATCACCGAGACTTGCAATCCACCCGGGGGCGGCGCTGGCGCGCTCGGGATCCGCGCTATGCCAGATGTCCGTGGCTTTGAAGTGAGAACGAATACGGTTGGGTAAACCGACGCTCTCGACGATGGCCATTTGTCCATTCTTGAAGCTACTAGCCATGCGCTTCAAATTAGGGTTCAAGCCGTGTGCTGGATCCAGTTCAATGGCATCTTTGGGCTCTACCAAGGCATTGGCTCGAAACTTCTTATAATTGGAATCGCGGAGAGGGATGACCGTCGAGAGTCCGTCATTGCCGCCATTGAGCTCAAGCAGGATTAGGGTGCGTTGAGCCTTGGGATCCTTGCCGATCACCAGGGGTTCAGCCCATACGTTTGTCCACGGAGTAGCGGCGAGAGCAATGCCGGCCTTGATAAAAGCACGGCGGTTGTAGATGGGAAGATTCATGGCCTTTACTCCAGGTTTGCTTCAGGAAGGGAAAGGATCAGGTGCACCGTTTGCATCAACAGCATGCGCGCCTTCTCGGGGTTCTTGGCCATCTTGCCCTCTTTGATGTTCATTCTCTTACGGCCGAGCTTCAGGAATTGCGCAACGCGCCGCTCTGTGTCCGGTGCAGGCACTACCGCCAAAAGCTGGTCGAGCATCACGGCAGCGATTTGGGTGTCCTTCACAGCCTTCTGCGATGCCAGCCAATCGAGTACAGGCACTCTGACCGTTAGCTTCTTGCGCTTCACCTGAGTGAGCAACTTTGAAAGGGGGCCGCCGCGCTCTTTAGGTGTGTCCATTTCGCCTTCATCGGAATCATTCGACCCACCCATCATCTCGTCCATGTGATCCATAGCTTCGCTCACGCCTTCACGCAGATCGGTGGGAGAAACCTGCCCGAGCATCGCGCCGACCACGTTGCTGCGCAGGATGCTGGAACCTTCCGTAACCCACGAGTAGCCGCCGTCCCAACCTTTTACGCTGGGCGGGTTCATAAGGGTCTGCCCCAGCATAGCCATGGCTCCTGCGAGGAACTTGGCGTTGGGCTCAACCTGTAAGCGGTGACAGGAACCAATCATAAAGTCCACCGGGGACTTAACTTTAGCCCCCAGGACTTCAGGCCGATAAAACATCGGATCACGGAATAGGTAGCGCAGGAAGGGTTTGAGCTCATAATCTCCGTCCACAAGGATTTTGGCATAAACCTGCAATCGTTCCTCGCTCGGAGCGAGGCCTTCAAACTCGGTGATGATGCGAGTGGCCACGTAGCGCGAGCAGCTGGGTTGCTCTAAGAGCAGTGCTACCAGATCCTGGCCGTCCATTGAGCTGCTGTAGCCCAACACCGTGATCGATTCAGGATCGTGCTGCTTGGCTGCGAATACGAATCCTTTCCCGCGAACGGTGTTGCCTGTCAGGGCGCGCGCCGCTTGTCGAACGTCCTCCTCGGTGTAATTGCCCTCGCCCAGGGAGAAGAGTTCCATGAGTTCGCGGGCCAAATTTTCGTTGGGTTTGCGGCGCCGATTGGAGTTGTTATCCAAGTAAAGCAGCATCGCCGGATCTTCGACAATCGCGCTAAGAAGCTGACCGTAGTTGCCAAGGGCGTTCTCGCGGAACAGCTGATTCTGGGCAATCATGTAGTCGGATTGCTTGACCTTGTTGGCTCCGCTCACGAGCCACCCGTGGAGAATCAGGGTCATGCGTTCGCGCAGCGGATCTTCACGTTGCACCATTCGTTGAACCCACCAGGCCGCAAAGTCATCGAGCTGCGCCCTGTTCAGCAGCCGAACGCGCTTGCTCTCTTTGCGGCGATCAACATCGTTGGATCCAAACATGCCTTGGCGATTCGCCCGGTGTGCCTTGAACTCGAACGGCTCGACGGGAACGCCAGCATTGAGCAACGAATCGATCAAAGCGTCCGCCCCCTCTGCCTGCCAATGACGCACCTCAGCGGTGGTCGCGCCGAATGCGGCCCGGTTCAGTAGGTGCTCCACCTGTGCCGGCGTCCACTCTAGCGGGGCCGGACTCTCGAGTACCTGGGTCTCTTGTCCCTGAGCTGCGCTCAAGAGTCCTCCAAGTATCAGTCCCTTCCACATCCATTTTCTGCAGTTCATCATTGGTTTTCCTAGGTATTCGTCCCATCTATTCCTTCCTAGCTTAAGGGGTTTTCCAAAATTCAGAGAACACTTGTGTGTATCTCTTCTAACCAAGCGAACCCCTCACAGGCGTTGCCCTGGGGCCCCTGATCCGCCAAACTGTTCCACTTCGACAAAAGTCGATCCACTCCAGGACCCTAAGATGCAGCGCCCCCCCCTAGACTTACGTGTTTTTCTGGATCAGCTACGCGCAGCGGGGGAAATCGTGGAGGTCGACGCCCAAGTCGATTCGAAACTCGAAGCGGCCGAAGTCCACCGGCGTACGATCGCGGCAGGCGGCCCAGCCCTGCTCTTCCGCAATGTAAAAGGTGCTGCATTTCCCCTGGTCACGAACCTTTTCGGAACCCAGCGTCGGGTCGAGATGGCCTTCGGTTCCTACCCGGGCGACATTATCGCCCAGGTGGCTCGACTGCCCGAAGAAATGGTGCCCCCGTCCCTGGGCAAGCTCTGGCAGAAGCGTTCGCTGTTTTCCTCCCTAGCCAAGGTCGGAAGCAAGTTGCGCAGCCAAGGCCCTGTGACCGAGGTCGTAGAGAAGCAGGCGGGCCTGGGTCGACTCCCCGCCATGAAGACCTGGGCGCGTGATGGTGGACCTTTCCTAACCCTGCCATTGGTTCTCACCCACCACCCCGAAACGGGCGTGCCCAACCTGGGCATGTACCGCATTCAGGTCTTTGACGACCAGAACGTGGGCGTGCACATGCAGATTGGCAAGGGGGGTGGCTTTCACCTGGCTGCGGCGGAAGAAATAGGTCAACCGCTTCCTGTACGAATTCACTTGGGCGGTCCGCCGGCCCTGATGCTTTCGGCTATCGCTCCGCTGCCAGAGAACGTTCCCGAACTCTTGCTCGCCAGTCTTTGCCTGGGGCGCAAACTGCCCATGGCCACGGACCCGTCGGGCAAGCACCCCATCGTTTCCGGCGCCGAGTTTGTGCTGTGCGGCGACATCCAGCCCGGCGCACGCAAGCCCGAGGGGCCATTCGGCGACCACTACGGCTACTACTCCGAAATCCACGACTACCCGCACATGGATGTGCACACCCTCCTGCGCCGCAAGGACGCCATCTTCCCCGCAACGGTCGTAGGCAAGCCGCGCCAGGAAGACTTCTACATCGGCGACTATCTGCAGGAACTGCTATCGCCCTTGTTCCCCTTGGTCATGCCCTCTGTGATCGACCTTTGGTCCTACGGCGAAACCGGTTACCACGCGCTATCCGCAGCGCGCGTGCGCGAACGCTATCGCCGTGAAGCCATGATGAGCGCCTTCCGCATCCTGGGTGAAGGTCAGCTGTCCCTGACCAAGTTCCTGCTACTCACCGACGGCAATGTGGACTTGCACGACTTCCCCACCACCCTGCGCTACATCCTGGAGCGCGCGGACTTCCAAAGCGACCTGTTCCTGATGCCGCACCTGGCCATGGACTCGCTCGACTACTCGGGTCCAAAGATCGATCAAGGCTCCAAAGGCATCCTGCTCGGTGTGGGCGAGCCCATTCGCAAGCTCCCCGGTGAGTTCAATGGCCAACCCAAGCGCGGCGTGAGCAACGTGTGTGTGTACACCGCAGGCTGCCTCGTAATCGAGCTGGCTTCTGACTCCGACCTAGACCCCAAAGAGGTGGCCCGGGACCCCGCATTCGCCGAATGGCCCCTGGTCGTCATCTCCGACGACGCCGAACGCGCCACGCGCTCCGACGTCAACTTCCTGTGGAGCACCTTCACACGCTTCGACCCGGCCAGCGACCTGTGCGCCAAAGAAACGCGCCTGATCACCAACCACGCCGCCCACACCCCGCCGATCGTCCTCGACGCCCGCATGAAGCCCGGCTACCCCGAAGAACTATTCTGCGACCCGGACACCGCCCAAACCGTCGACCAGCGCTGGAAGGAATACTTCCCTTCCGGCAAGGTCGAAATGGGCGACTCCGACCGCGGTCACTTGGATTGATCGGTCGGTCGAAGGTCCATCACAACTAGGTTTCATCCATCCCCGGTTCCTTTGGGGCCGGATGCCTCCACATCTTTTGTTCCCATGACTTCCACGCCCTCAGACAAAAAGAACCCCTTTCGTTGGACTCTCATCGCCCTCTCAATCGCGCTAGTTATTTTGCTTTGGGACTACGCCCGACAGGGGGCGTAAACTCCAGGCACCCTTGTAGGGGCTCCAGTCTAGAAGGTGACGGCCAGGGCGTTGGATAGGTTGGAGTGTCCTAAACCAGCCAATGTGTCTCGGTGCCAACATTGGAAGTAGTAGGTATCGCCGCCCATGATGGTGGTTGCCGGAGCACCGGAGATTTCGATGGCAAAAGGAACGTCAAAGCCCATCCCGCTGGGGCCTCCGGTACCGGCTAGGTTTTGTAGGTTTCCTGAAGCGTCGAAAATTCCGATTGAATTTCGTGCGGTGCCCACAGCGTTGTACCGGCCGATACCTGCACCAGGCTGGCCAATGCACAAAAATCCATCGCCGATGGCCAAGCCGGGGTCCGAGCTAGTGTTGCCGACTAGGAAGTAGCCGAGCATGGGGGAGCTGCCGCCTAAGGGTAGAGGTCCACCCGCTACGTCGAGGTGTAGGCCAGTTTCGAAGCCAGCGCCTGTGAATACTCCTGTGAGAACGGCGGGCGCTCCGGTGGAGTTGTTACTGGCCGGATCGCAGTAAGGGGTGATGGTGAAGCTGGGAGGGGTGTAAGTGAGAGTCAGGATAGGGTCGGAGCTACTTTCCCTAGTGCCGATTCTGCGAGCGGTCTTGGTGACTTCGGTTGCTGATTTGATCAACCAGCCGAAGTTGCTGGTGGGGTTGTCGAGGAAGAACTGCGCGTCCGTGATCATCAAGGGTGATGCCCAGTTGTGGGTGCCCACGGAGTTCATGGCTGCGTCGGCGCTGGAGAGTGGCGCAAAGTCGCCGCCAGGGGTTGCCCAGAAAGTACCGGAGAAGAACGTGTGTAGCCACGTGGCGTCGCCTGTGGTTGCCGGGGCTCCGTTACCGCTGCCGTTAGAGGTCCCCTCGCCCCATGGGGATAGGGTGCGGTGGGCTCCGTAGTTGTCAGAGACGGATCCGCTGGGAACTTGAGTGCAGAGCAAATCCAAGCTGGCCGAGCTGATCGTGGATCCGGGGGGAATGGCTCCGGCAATATCGAACTGTAATAGGAAGCGGCGGATGCTGCCGTTGGAGTTGGAACCTGCGAAACCTGCGCTGCCTGCTCCGTTACTGTTGGAGCCTGTGGCGCTTTCGTAGAGCGTGTTATCTTGGGAGGGTTCTAGCGTTACGGTGATTTGGGCCGCTGCGATGGGCGTTGCGAAGCTGGCCGCCGTGAGGGCTAGGACTAATTTGGTGGGGATCTGCATGGCTGCTGTGTGGGCTTTCTGGGTGGAGAGGTCAACGAAAGAAGGCTCTACAGTGAATCCTGGTGAAGGCACAAAATTGTGCTTCGCGGCTTCTATTCTCGAAATAGGACGGTATCTGTGATGTGGCTGGTTGTGCTTGCCGGCCCATTCCTGTGAAAAGTCCCGCAAAAAAGTACCCTCCCCACGCCCCCAAAACCGTCTCTTTGGCTTCCAAGTCGCTAAATTTTGTGCCGTCCGACACAACCCTGCGTCTAGCTCTAAACGCCCAGCTGCGGATAGCAACCAGTTCAACGCGTGTACAATTTGAGACGCAATGCTTCGTACTGGTTTCACGACGTCGTTCGCGGCGGTCACTCCGGGCCCGAGTTGAGCCAGACCTCACCTCGCCCTCCTGCCAACCCCTCTGGAAATATCCGTGCGCAACCTAATCATTCTGTTGGCGATCACTCTAGTGTCCTGCGTCACTCCGACATCCGACGCCCACGAAGCGCATCAAAACTACGTCGATGCGATCAACTCCCATGACGTCGATCGCATGCTCGGCATGTTGACCGACGACGCGGTGTTTCTAGCTCCTAACACACCGCCGATCATCGGCAAATAAGCGTTGCAGCCGTGGCTGACCGGCGATGTCGAGGCTTTCGAAACCCACTGGGACAAGCCCGTGCAAGAGTTCGTCGTGTCCTGGGAATGGGCCTTCGAGCGCTACGCGTACACGTCCACCGACAAGCCGCGCGGCGGAGGGGATGCGATTCAAGGCACCGGCTGGGGCGTTGGCGATCTATCACCTCGACGCGGACAGCGTCTGGCGTGTCGCACGTGATTCCTGGGGATCGGACCAACCCGCGCAATAAAGCAAGAGCCACAGAGAGGGCAGAGAGCTTTAAAAGGCACTACCAACGCGGCAAGTCATGCTGCTAAGGCAGAGCCGCCCTCCCGATGCCCAACTCGCAATGAATTCCTGCAACACGGTAACGGTGTTCTGCACAACGCTCCGAAACACGAAGCGGATACGCCCCTTACTTTGGCTTAAGAATCTGTTTTTGCGGAGCGAGTTCTACCTCGAGAACATTCGCAAGAATTAGCGTACCTGCCGAGCTGCGACCTAGGAGTGTGTCGGGCAAAGAGGGTTTTGCCAGGAATCGTCGATCCATTTAGGAACAAGGCGGATTGCACACCCTGTAGTTGAACGCTATCGGGGGGAGATCCAACGCAGTGCCGGAATGGAGGGGCGGTTTGTGGCGAAATCCTCTATGCCCGACACACTCATAGGCTCAAGCGCAGAGCAGTTGGATGCAGTCCTCGGCTTTGGTCCAGGTACAGTTTTGCATTCGCCACCGTAAATACACGGGGCCTATGCGGCGTTGGTGGACTTCAGTCCTCCCTTCCGCGTGGATTGCTCAAGGCGCGGGCGCGGTAATCAGGCTTGCCGGGTGTTAGTAAACGAGCAGGCGCGGTTCGGTCATTTCTTCCATGGCATAGCGAATCCCCTCGCGCCCTAGGCCTGAGTTTTTGATTCCCCCGTAGGGCATGCTGTCCACCCGGAATCCGGGGATGTTGTTGATGATGACGCCGCCCACTTCGAGCTCTTCGTGGGCCTTTTTCATGTGGTCGATGCGGGTTGTGAAGACGCCTGCTTGCAGACCATAATCACTGTCATTGGTGCGTTGAATGGCTTGGTCGAAGTCAACGACCTCTTCGAGCACAACGATCGGACCAAACGCTTCCGCGCAGGTGACTTTCTGGTCGACAGCTACGTCGGTCAACACCGTGGGCGCGTAGATGTTGTGGGCTTCGTCTTTGATGCGCCCCCCGACGAGAACCTTGGATCCTGCAGCCTTGGCTTCGGTGACCCAGGTGGCGATGCGTTGCAGATGGCCAGCATCGATCAGCGGCCCGACGCTCACGCCTTCCTTGGAAGGGTCTCCGGTTTCGAGTTTCTTAGTCTCTTTGATGAGCGCTTTCTTGAAGGGCTCGAACACTTTGGTGTGAACGTAGATGCGTTGGGTAGAGATGCAGATCTGACCGGCGTATAGGAACGATCCAATGGCGCATTGCTTCGCGGCGAAGGCCACATCGGCGTCTTCGTCCACCAGGACCGCTGCGTTCCCGCCGAGTTCTAAAGCGACCTTTTTCTTGCCGCAGATGCCTTTCAGGAACCAGCCAACCATATCGCTTCCGGTGAAGGAGAGCATGCCGATGCGATTGTCGCGCACCATGGTTTCCGCCACGTCGTTCGCGCAGGCGAAAGTACTGATCGCACCCTTGGGATAGCCTGCATCGTCCATCAATGCGGTAAAAGCGAGGGCCACCAAGGGTGCCTGCGGGGCGGGCTTGAGCAAGACCGGACAGCCCGTAGCGAGAGCCGGCCCGACCTTGTGCAAAACCAAGTTCAGTGGGAAATTGAACGGGGTGATACAGGCCACAATACCCACCGGGATCCGCTTGGTGAAGGCGGTTTTGCCTTCGCCAACGCCAAAATCTACGGGCACCACTTCCCCGCCGAAGCGCACACATTCTGCGGCTGCGGTGCTCAGGGTAATCAAGCAGCGTTCGACTTCGTTTTGGGCATAACCTATGGGTTTGCCTGCTTCTTGTACGATTAGCTTTGCAAACTCCACGCGACGCGCGGAGAGTAGGTCGTGCAACCGTTGCAGATGTGCTTGACGCTTGGCTGCGGACCAGGCTGCAAATGGTTTGGCAAATGCCTGGGCGGCTTTGGTCGCACGCTCCAATTGAGCATGATCGGCAAGAGGAATCTCCGCCAGCATCTTACCTGTGTACTTGTGCAGGACCTTGAGGGTTCCTTTTCCTTTATCGGTCCACTTTCCGGCGATGTAGTTCTTGGACGGAAAGAGAGAGCCCTTTGTGGATGTGACCATTTTGGTGGGTGCGGTGGTGGAGTCCCTGCCGCTTGGGTTGCGTTTGACGAAAGGTTCCGACTGGGTGTCCAGCCGGGCTTAGGATTACTCCGGATTGAGGTTCACCGGAAAACGGCGAGGCTCAAATTCCGAGAAGCTGGCGCGGGTTTCGGCTCCAGGCCAGTATACGTGCAGGTCCTTTTGGGTGGGATCCCAAAGGGTGGTGTACAGGGTTCCGAATGATTTCCTGTAGTTGCTCTGATAGATCGGCGGTGTGAGAAATTTGCCGATGAGGCCTACCCGGGTTAGATCCGGATTGGCCAAGATTCGATCCAAGTGGGTTTCCCGCTCTCGAGTAGCTGTAATCGCTTCGTACTTGGGCCAAACCACTTTGCTTTGGTGGTTTGCGCATACCCGTCGGTCGTGGCTTGTTAGCCCTCCGCCGGGACTGAGGAAAAGAACGCTGTATGCACCAGAAGCATCGAGCAAGGTCACGTTGTATGTCATGTGAACCGGGATGCGACGGAAGACCTCAATGGCCTCCTTGACTGTAGAGCACACCTCAAGCGCGTACCGAATCACCAACGGGATGCCAAAACCCCTAGCCTTTTTCCTGCTGCCTCCAAACGTCAAGGAGGCACACAAACCGGAGGAATTCATCCCATCGAGCAATCCCCAAGCGCAGTCGCTTATTCCAATGACCGGCTGAAGCCAATCGGACGAGAAGGTGACGCCCTCGAACCATCGCGGGTCGTAGTCGTAGTTACGGATCAGAATAGGCCCAGTAGGAGCGTGCCAAACCGCCTGGGTGCAACCGGCCATGTATGCCGGTGGGTTGTACAACGATAGAAAGCGCGATTCCAAATCCCCTGCCCCCGCCCACTCGCAGACTTGGGCGTAGATCGGAAGCAACTCCGGCATGTACTTTTCCAACGCATCCAAACACGATCGATATCTAGGCCGAGCTGCTAGACCATCGGCCAAATACCAACGTTTGTAATTCGGCCAAGTGCGCTCGAAGTTTTCCTTCCAGCCCTTTCCATCCTTGTCGATGCTCGTCAGAGCGAATTCAAATTCCATCACATCATCTTGAATCCGCCGATCTCCTCTACGCGGGTATCGGCTTGCAAGGGTGCGGACAATTCGGAACTCTCGTAAAGCCCATGGATGGCATCAATCCAGGCCCGGGCTCGTTCACTCAATTCGCCCTCATCGGTCATGAGCCGCCCGCGCATCACCAAAATACCGAGGTCGGCACCCTCGTACAGATAGTCACCTTTGCGGCTGATGCGCAGAAAAAAGGCCTCATCGTCACGCTCAACAGCGCGGCGGTGGGTATCCATGCGGGAATATTCAAGCTGGCCGCTCTCCAACATGCGCCAGATCCCCGAGCGTGGGGCTTCGTCTACCATGCGCACGCCCTCGGTTGTGTGCTTGAGTACCAACTGCCCCCAGGCATCGCAGTTTTCGTCTTCGGCCCAACGGTCGTTGATCTCCTTGACGTCCAACTTATAGGGCTGATCCATCCATTCGAGAATGTGGAACAGGAATAGGGGTACATCCGCCAATGCGAACACCGCGTGGTTTGTGATCGAACTGGCTCCAGTGATCCGCGGGTTGAGTTCGCCCAAATACATTGAGCCATCATCCAGATCGATCAGGAAGTCCAACTCGAAGTATCCCTTGTACCCTTCCTTGCGCAGTTGGTCTCCAAACTGGTTCGTGTACTTGCGCGCTTTCTTGCGCAGATCTTTGGAGAAGGCTTCGGGGTAGACCTCATTGCCACACCAGCCGCCTTTGTAGGGCGTCAGCTCCTTAAACCCTACGAGCTCGGTCATCAAGGGTGCGACGATCGTGCCATGTCGGGTTACGCACGCTTCTACGGCGGACCCGCTGCAGCGAATACGCTTCATGATCTTGACTTCTTTTTCGGCCTGAATTTCATCCGCGTGTTGCGCGTACTCTTCAGCGTTGGAAATGAAGAACGTGGTGTGGCCACTATCCCCGAAGGGTGTCTGCACCACCAATTGATCGCCAAGATGCTTGGACACCTCGCACAGATGGCCGTAGTCGTTCACGGGGCTCAAGACGTAGGGAACGCATGGCACCTTTGCCTTCTCCGCAATTCGATTGGTATTGACCTTGTTATCCATGCT
This sequence comes from Glaciecola sp., assembly GCA_047611645.1. Lineage (GTDB taxonomy): Bacteria > Planctomycetota > UBA1135 > UBA1135 > NORP259. Next base: position 7,049 of record JBLFXY010000036.1, on the reverse strand, counting down.
GATTCGCATGGAAGCGGAAGGGAAACAAACCTCCAGCCCCAGTTTTTCCGCGAGCTCTTCCGTGCGTTCATCAAACATCAAGAACAACGCTTTAGACTTTACCCCGGGCTTCTTCTGGCTCTCAATTAGGTCGATGACCTCTTTGTGCTCGAGCAAGTAGTTCGTAATGTCCTCGATGCTTTCGAACTCCTCGTGGGGCGTTTCCTCCTGGGGTGAAAACACGTTGGGGTGCAGGCCATCGAAACACTCGATATACGAAATGAATTGGAACCCTTTAATCCACTCGTCCGCTCCCAGCAGGTTGAAGTTGGTGGAAGAGATGAAGTAGATCGGTGTGTCATTCTTGTAGAAGAACCGTCGGATGTCTGAAATGTTTTTCAGCTTCCTCGGTGACACCGTGACCCCACTTCCCTTGGAGTGGCCGTCGATACCAGATTCGTTGCTTTGCTTGCTCATGAGGATTGGGGGTTGGAGGAGTCCCCCTCTTTTGGAGTGATGGATTCTGAACTCGAAGTTCCGGAGCCGCGTCGAAGGCTGCCCATGCTTGAAAAAGTCTTTTGTCGGTCTAAAACTTTATTCGAAAAGATCCGCAGGCCAAGCTCTGGGCGGTATCCGTGTATTTCGGTGACATCCAAGGCCAACAGGAATGTGAGAATCGCGGCACTCACCACCTGACCAGGCACGAGAACTGGAAAGCCGGGTGGATAGGGAATCACGAAGGAAGCTGAGACCAACTCGCGCGTCTTCATCGCCTCTAGGCATTCCAGTAGAGGTATGTAATCACAGTTATTCTCGCGGTACGCCAGGAAGTACGCTGCACGGATGTCTCCGCCGGGGACGCCAGGAACAGCTTGGAAGCTCTCGTGAAAACTGCTGAAATCCGGAAGGGGCGGCACGTCTTGTATCAGTGAATGGATGCGTGCTTCGTGGATGCTTTTCTCACGGCTGCTAAGCGAACTCTCACGCTCTTCAAATTGCTCGGCAATTTTCAGCATGGCCGTGATCAGATACAAAACAGATCCCCGGGTCGTTCCGATGTTCGTCATCAACAAGACCGTGTTACGCGAGGTCTTGTTGATCTGGATATTGAACATATCCATCAAGTAGCGATTCTTGAAAGTGTCGCCATCGATCCCTGCTTTGCCGACCGAGAGAGTGATCTTGGTTGGATCGAGAACAAACTCGTCCGTGGCCCAAGCCTCCTCCATACGATTCCAGCCATGCTCACGACCGTAGTACTCGGTCAGGCTGGACTGTCTGTATTGGTCGGGAATGAAGTCCTGTACCGTCAGTACATCAAAATACTTGCGCAGGTCTGCATCGTCATTAATCTTGGCTCGCAAAATCATGGCGAGCTCGACACTCTTTTCGACCAGCTCATAACCTTCGAACTCCACCTGGCGTCGTCCCACGTCCAAGGAGGCAAGCATCTGGTAGTTGGGCGAAGTAGAGGTGTGCGTCATGTACGCCTCTTGGAACGTATCCGATGCACCCCTCTCAAAATCCTGATCCCAGATGTGAATCATGGATCCTTGGCGAAAACTAGAAAGCGTCTTGTGCGTACTTTGAGTTGCATACACGCGTATGCGTACTTTTTCCGGATCGGGCAAACGCGGGGCTTCGTCGGGACTCAAGCCGGCCAAGTGTTCCTTGTACTCGCTCTCGTATTCCGGAGTGGCATATTTCTCTGCCAACTTATGGGCCACGTACATTCCGGTGCGCTGCCTGTAGGTATAGGTAAAGCGCGCGAAAGCGAACCAAGCCTCGTCCCACAAGAAAACCATATCGGGTTTGATTGCGAGCACCTCCTCCATGACACGCTCCACGTTGTAAACCACGCCATCGAATGTGCAGTTTGTAAGGAGCAGCATTTTGACCCGAGCGAGTCGACCTTGCCGCTTAAGCTCTAAGAGCCGATGGCGAATCGAATCGAGGGGCACGGCCCCGTACATGCTGTACTCTTGAATCGGGTAGGAGTCCAGATAGACCGGGAAAGCCCCCGATAGCACCATCCCGTAATGATGGGATTTGTGGCAGTCCCGGTCGATGAGAACTAGGTCGCCCGGTTCCACCAGGGCTTGAACCACAATTTTGTTGGCCGTGGAAGTTCCATTGGTCACAAAAAATGTGTTCCGGGACCCGTACACCTTGGAGGCCATTTCCTGGGCCTGCTTAAGAGTGCCTGTAGGTTGCAACAAGGAATCCAAGCCGCCGGTGGTTGCGCTGGTTTCCGCCAAGAACATGTTTCGCCCGTAAAAATCCCCAAAGTCCTGAATCCAGCGACTCTTGAACACCGAGTTCCCGCGGGAAATGGGCATGGCGTGGAACACGCCGGTAGGTTGTTGGCTGTAGTCCTTGAGGGCGGTAAAGAAGGGTGTGGCGTAGCGCCTCCGGATGCCTTGCATGATGGCCAGATGCAATTCCTGAATGTCTTCCTTGCGATAGAAGATACGTTCGAAAACTCCCAGCGTCTTATCCTTCAGGTGCGTCAGGGCTGAATCGGTCACATAGTACTGATTCAACTCCGGCCGAAAGCGCTGGATGGTATGAGCCAAGAGGGGCCCCAACTCGCTGGGCTTTTTATCGGCATAGTCGATGCTCAATACGTTTTGCAAGTATGGGCTTAATTCCTTCCGGATATTGCTCAAACGGAAAGGGGGCGCATAACGAATCACAACCGCCTGAATGTTGTAGTTGAATAGCGCAGCCACTAAAGCGTCCTGGAAGGAGCGCACGATCACGAGCTCGTACGTAAATCCGGTATCCGCCCGCTGGAACTTACGGAATTGCTCGCGCAGCTCCCACTCTTCTTCAGCGGTCAGTTCCTCCACGATCAATACTTCAAAGTAGTTGGCGTCCGCCGTAGCAACGGGCGGATTGAACTTGGAAGTATCCTGGTCCACAACCTCATGGTCGTGGGCTGACTGAGGATGGCCTCTAAAAGAGTCGCTTACCAATTCCTTGACTAGACTGGCCACACGCCTGGCCAACCATTCACGACCAGCCCGTTCTTCAGAGTCCTGAAGTTGCTGAACGTTGGCTAGCCCAGGGAAAGCAAAATACATCTCGATGCCTTCCAAGCGCTCAAGCAAACTGTCGATGAGCTCCCTTTGCGTTAAGGCGTGGGCGGAAACTTCTTGAGTTCTCGCGTAGGACGAAGTCGCTTCCTTTAGGGCATTCCAAACATCCACACGCAATTGCGCGATGTTGTAGTGAGGTGCGGAGACCGGCTTGCGTATTTTTTTGGGTTCGTTCATTGCGCTCCCTCATCGGAATGCAAAGCAATTTTGTTGCCCTCGGTATCGATGAACAGCGCAAAACAACCCGCATCACCCACTGGTGTCTTCTCCATGATAACCCTTCCCCCGCTATCGGCCACGAGCTCCAAAGCGGCATCCAAGTCGTCGCCCGCATTGAGATAAACCAAAGTCCCCGCGGGCGAAGGCACGCTACCGGGCCCCTGTACTAAAGCCCCTCCAACCCCTCCGGGTCCCTGGGGAAAGGCTGCCATTGAATGGTCACCGGCTTGGGTCACTTCCATCTCGACGGACAGGATGTGACGGTAGAAATCCACAGCTCGGGTCATGTCGAGAACTGGTATTTCAAACCAACTGACAATCATCCGGTCGGTAGAGTCGCTCGCGCGTATTGCTTTTATTGGGGCAACTGAATCAGGGCTGTTTGCCTCTGACTTAGGTTCCTTTTTCTTCCGTCCCATAGATCCCATTGTTGTAGTTCTTTTGTGGTTTGGTTTGTAGGTTTCAAAGCGAACCACCGATCAGGGCAGTCCGAATTACGTCTCAGCTCGGACTTCCTGGGAGGCCCGCTGGAGGTACGATTTCTGGCATCACGTGGTGAATCTTGAGCAGATCCTCCATGCGTGTTGGTTTTTGTAGGGCCCCGAGGGATTCCATGTAGGGATGCGCCTTTCCCTTGTCGTAAATGTCAAAATCCACATTGCGGTCCCGGAAACTCTTGAGTGGTTGCCCCAAGCGCAACACGCCATTTTCCCGGCTACGCCGAACGCGTTCAATATCCACTTCGATGGGTATCAACTCTGGACCGGTACCCGCTTGGTACAAGACACGTCCATCCGGCCCGCAAACGATGGAACGCCCCGTGCCTCCTTCCCCCAAACCGTTGATGTCAAAAATGAAGCACTGGTTGATGGCTGCGGTTGCTTGCGCGATCGAAAGTTCGATGTCTCGGTCGATGCTGCCCGTGAAGGTCGGGTGAATGATGACCTCTACCCCTTGCACCGCAAGAGTTCGAGACGTTTCGGGAAACCACATGTCATAGCAAATGCTCAATCCAAAACGCCCGACGTCGGGAACATCCCAGATGAGAAAATCCGAACCACCCGTGACTCCCTCCTCGTAGGGTAAGAAAGGAAACATCTTGTCGTAGCGGCCGACGACAGCGCCGTTGGGATCAATCACCGACGCTGTGTTGTAGATGTTTCCTCCGCGCTTCTGAAACATGCTGCCCGGGATGAGCCAGATTTGATATTTTTTCGCCAGCTCCTGGAACAGCTGTTCGGTTTCGTTTGGAAAAGGCTGGGCGTAATACATCAAGGGCCCAAAGGGGCACAACTCGGAGTAAACAACCATTTGCACCCAGGGGTAGACGCTCATGAGCACTTCAAGTTTGTGCTTCATCAGCGCGACATTGCCATTACTGGCTTCCACGTGCATTTGGATTCCGGCGATAGAGAAGTGCTTCATTAGAGTTTTCCCTCCACGATGCGAGCGAGCTCTTCGTCCATAATCGTTAGCGCACGATTCAGGAGCTCATCCTCGATCACCAAGGGGCTCAAGACCCGGATGACGTTCTTGTGCGTGCCCGCGCTGATAAGAATCACCCCGCGCTCGGAACAGGCCGCCACCAATCGACCACAAGTTTCCTTATCGGGATTGCGTGGGTCCTTGTTATGAACAAACTCCATGGCGATCATGGCGCCCAATCCGCGAACATCGCCAATGCATGCATACTTTGCACGCATGGCTTCGAATCGCGTCCGCACGATATTGCCCACATGGTCACCTAGTCGGTTGATGTCAATTTCTTCCATGTAGTCCAACGTGGCCAAGGCCGCCGCACAGGCCACTGGATTCCCGATGTAGGTTCCCCCGATTGTTCCCGGAGCGGCCGCATCCATGATGTGGGCTCTGCCCAGCACCGCGCCGATGGGCATGCCCGAGCCGAGCGACTTGGCCCAGGTGGACAGATCCGGAGTGACCCCAAAGTGCTCATATGCGCCCCACTTTCCGGTGCGCCCGAACCCGGATTGAACCTCATCAAAAATCAGCACAACCCCGTGTTCGTCGCAGAATTGCCGTAGGCCCTGCAAGTAGCCATTCGGGGCTACATTGAAGCCACCTTCCCCCTGCACCACCTCGATGATTACCGCGGCCAAATTTTCCGCGGAGACCAGGTTGCGTTCCGATTCCCGCAAACGCTTTAACTCATGCTCAACAAAGGACGATTCATCCATGTCTTCGCGATAGCGATAGAAGTTAGGGAAGGGGAGCCGGTAGACCTCGGGAGCAAAGGGCCCGCAGTTCAGCTTGTAGTCCACCTTGGAGGTCAAGGTCATCGACATCATCGTGCGCCCGTGGAATGCGCCGGTGTAGCACAGGACCGCTTGGCGTTTGGTCGCTTGACGCGCAATCTTGATGGCGTTCTCAACGGCCTCGGCTCCGGTTGTAACGAGCATTGCCTTGGTATCCTCCCCATGGGGCAATAGCGCCGCAAGCCTTTCGCACAAGGCTATGTACGGCTCGTAGGTGGCCATGTTGAAGCTGGTGTGCAGGAATTTAGCGGCCTGCTCTTGGATCGCCTTAACCACCGGTGCGGGGCAATGGCCCGCATTTACCACGCCGATCCCGCCGGCCAAGTCAATCCATTCGCGACCATCCAGGTCGACGATCGTAGCTCCCTGAGCATGGTCGACGGTAGATGCATTGAACACCCCTACGCCGTTGGCAACGATCTTCATCCTACGCGCCAACAGATCATCACTCTTGCTGGATTCGGCCTGTGTAAGGTCGGTCATTGTGTTGGTAATGGACATCAGTTTCAAAGCAGATGAGGGCACCTGAATCAAGCCAGGCATTCATCTTAAAACGCCTAAGGCGGGTCTTCAGATTGTCCAATTTGGGTTCAGAAACCCAGGCAGTTGGTAGGGAGGTCTTGAAGCCAAAAGACCACCACTTATGTCAGAGCCTATGCTTTATTGCTCGCTTCGGCAACAGGAGAGCCTCCAATTCGAACCTTCGAAAAGTGATGTCAGCAGGCGTATACCCACAAGACTACCGGAATCAGCCGGGCCGTGGCCTGCATGAAAGTCATGGGGGGCTGGCATCATCCAGAGGAGCGCACAACTCTTGCGCGGCCTCGCTATTCATCTGCGATCGCACGGTTAAGCACTTTCCAGAATGTTACGAGAAAACCCAATAAAATGGTGTTTAGAGCCATTTTCGAAGCGTTTGGTCGCAGGCAACCCGGGAAAAACCAGTCGCAAAAAGTACGGGGCCGTCCGCCCCGGTTGGCTCGAGACAAAATCTACTCGACCCCAAGCTCTGCACCAGACCCACTGGCTCTTTGGGGCCCTATCAGCTCACGTTATCCTCGACGATAGGACCGTGACTCTTTATGTGCTGGAGCAAGGATTCATGGGCGCCTGGGACTGTGTCCTGACCTTCAAAGAATTTCGCGGCTTCGATCAGCTTCAAGGTTTCGCTTCGCCAGTGGCGGAGATAGTCCGTGTCCGCGAGGCCCGTGGCCGCCGAAACGAACGTGGGTACGAATTCGGGACCTAGCACATGGGAGAAGATGAAGGAGACCCGCGGAATGTGATAGCAAGAGCTCACGATGATTGGCTTTCGACATCCGCTCTCGATGAGTAGCAGCTTGGAATAGACCGCATTGCTGACCGTGTCGAGGGCTTGCTCTTCGCTAAAGAGATCGGCGCCCGGGATGTCGAGGGTTCCGCTCAAATATTCGATACCCGCTTGAGCCTCAGTCACTCCAGTGTGCCCAACATCACC
>JBLFXY010000035.1:0-18625 GCA_047611645.1 Glaciecola sp. | reverse complement strand
GCGGTCGTGGCCAGCGATTGCACCACCTCAACCGGCTCGTTCGATCCGATTGAGCCCATTGCGGATTTTTGCGAGGAGCAGGATCTGTGGTTGCACGTGGATGCGGCCCACGGGGGCACGGCCCTGCTGCATGCAGAGCACCGAGGATTGTTGGCAGGGATCCAGCGGGCGGACTCGGTGGTTTGGGATCTGCACAAGATGATGCTTATGCCCGCTCTGATCACAGGAGTGGTATTCCGCGAGGACAGGCGCAGCTACGAGGCCTTCGCGCAAGAGGCTAGCTATTTGTTTGAAGGCGATGATCCCCAAAAGGAGTGGTTCAACGTGGGGGTGCGCACCATGGAGTGCACCAAGCGCGCTCTGGGCACCACCGCCTATGTCTTGCTCCAGGCGTTTGGTACCGACTTGTTTGCGGGTTACTTCGACCGGGCTTGTCAACTGACGCGCGGCTTTGCGGAGCGCGTGCAGAGCTCTCTGGACTTTGAACTGGGTCTAGAGCCGGCCTGCAACATCGTATGTTTTCGATACATCGGCGGTGAGTGCGAGGACCGCAATGCCCAGCAAGCAGAGCTTAGGTCCAAGGTGCTCAAGGCCGGAAACTTCTACCTCGTTCAAACCCGTTTGAAGGGTCAGGTCTTTTTGCGCCTGACCCTGATCCAGCCCTTTACCACCCCGGGGATGCTCGCTGAGTTGCTGGATGAAATCCGAGAGCTAGCGGGGCGCTAGTTTTGAACGCGTTTTTTGTATGTCCGCAGTAGATTTTGCGAGGCGTGCACGCGGCGCAGGCCCGCGCTGCTAAACTTGGAGCATGCTCAACAAAGACGACATTCTCAGCTCCCTGCTCGACGAGATCCGAATCGTGCGCCACTTGGCAACGAAGGTTCCCGCCGGCAGCATGGATTACAGCCCGACCCAAGACCAACGCAATACTCTAGGGGTGCTGCGCTATCTCAGCTTCTGCGCAATCGGTGGGACTACGGCCCTGATCGAGGGCAATTGGGATGGCTATCGCAAGTGGAATGACGAAACGGCGGAATTGACTGCCGAGCAAATCCCCGCCGCCCTAGACAAGCAGGCGGAATGCCTCACCGAGATGTTTGGCAAGTTGTCGGATGATGACTTTGCGAATCGTACCGTCAAGCATCCCATGGGCCACGAATTGTCCATGAGCCGCGGCCTACTGGAAGTCCCTCTCAAATGGATGGTGGGCTACCGCATGCAATTGTTCCTGTACGCCAAAGCTGCGGGCAATTCGGATATCGGCACCGCCAACTGCTGGGCTGGCATCGATATGCCCGTGAAAGCCTCGTAAGGCTCGGCGGTCTGACAAAGAGCAGACCGCCAACCCTCAGTCATCAACCCCATGGTTTCCGTCGTGCGTTTCGCTGGCGGGGTCATGGGGTTTCTGCGTAAAGGGGTGCCAGTAAGCGGGCCCGGACGAAATCCGGGATCAGATCAGGCCTTCGGCCGCAGATTTTTTTCCAGGGCTTGGGCGAAGGATCGCCCCATGTCGGGTCCCTGGTTTGGAAACAGGAAGGGCTCGATCAATTCCAATTCCATGAGTAGCCAGTCGCCGTTGGCGCCGCGCATCATGTCCACACGGGCGTAGAGCAAGGGGCCTTCCACAGCGTCGACGGTGGCTTGAGCAAAGGCAAGCTCCTGGGCGTTCACCTCGTAGGTTTCCTCGCGCCCTCCATAGGTCGATTGGATGCGGTACTCGCCGGGCGCTGCGACTTTGAGCACGGAGTGGGAGAATTTTCGATCGAAGAAAATCAGGGACAGTTCGCCTTCCGCCATAGCTGCGGGCAGAAAGGGCTGAACCATGCAGGCACCGATGGGGCGCTCGGAATCGGAGGGCCAAGCTTGGCCGCGCTGCACCTTGGCTTGCCTCCATGCGTTGGCTCCCACCTGTGGCTTGATCACGATGGTCTCGCACTGCAAGGCATCGAAGGTTCCGGAACAAGTCTCCTGTTCGGAGTCTTCAAACCAAAGCGTGGGCACCACGGAGACCCCGCGCTTCGCCAGATCCCGCAAGTAGGTTTTATTCAAGTTCCAACGCACGGTATCTAGGGGATTCAGCAGCGGGCACACCTTGTGAATACGAGCCAGGGTTTCGAGGAACTCTTCTGGGGCGAGCGCATAGTCCCAGGCGGTTCCAAGGAATACCGCAGAGAATGGCTCAGGTTGGAAATCCGGGGAGCGCCACACGACGGGTAGCAATTGCATGCCCAGTTCCTGACAACCCTTCTCAAGCGCGGCGAACTGGACATCGAATTCCCAAGCATCGTCGCTTCGCTTGGGATGATTGGGCAGCAGATCCGCGGAGGTCAAGAATGCGATGGGCTTCATGGAGTGACGTTATATTCTGGCGCGTATCCGGGGCCAATAGGGAATCGCCGCAATCCGTCAAGTGCTTGCAGGGTAGGCGAGTGGTGACGGATGGCGGCGGTTGTGCCTCATTGCGTAAATCAGTCTTTTGGGGTCGGGGTCGGCGGGGGAGTCGGCGGTAATGGCCCAGGGGTGCCCAATAGTTCGCGCGGATGATCCGGGCTGTTGGTTGATTCTAATTTATTGCTGGCGTCCTTAACTTCCAGGGGTACATCGTGCCTTGCATCGACTCTGACCCGGCCTGGCAGTTGACTTTGGTTGGGATCTATGACCGCTTGCAAGTCTTCACTCTGCACATCTTTGTTTATGACGTCATCCTCTACGCAAACCTCTCCGAGCAGGACCCGTTCTTCCCCTTTTCCGTCTTCCACCATGAGAACGTCTCCGAGCGTGATGTGCAGTGCTTCATCTTGGCCGGCACCTGAATCGAGGTTTCCGGCTTGCTCCACGCCAGTGACAGGTTTCGGCGCGGGCTCGGTTGGAAGCTCAGGCTGCGAGGCGCAAGCAGCGACCAAACCACCAGCCGCGATGGCGAGCCCGGCTCGCTTGGCGAGGGAGGCGGCCTTGGTCCGCTTTTCCGTGTCCTTGTAGAGAATCGTTCCAGAATCGTCGGTGACCAATCGCATGCAAATTTTGCCTTGGCCTTCGTGCACGATACGCGCCACTTCGCTTTGCGTCATGGCCTCGCCGTTGTGCACATGCTTTTCGCACTGGGAGCAGAATCGCTTCTGGTCGTCACCCGCCAGCTCACTCCAAGTCTTGGGGCATGGTGTTGCGATGGAAACTTTGGGTGATTTATTGGGGTCCTGCATAGCGCGCTTTGGTCCGTAACTGACCGGCTCCTATTGTGCCGTGTTCCTTTGGTTCTGACGACAGAACGGAGGCCTTGTGCGCGGACTTGGGCGAAACTTAAGGAAAGCGGGCCAGCAGCGCGCCCGAGGGCGCGCGCTGACCCATTTCGATCCTGCGGCCTCCCTCGCGGGTGGGGCAGCCCTTCATTCCCTGACTAGTGGGTTCCCAGGTTGAAAGTGCCCTTGGGAACCTCCACGCCGATCTCAAACGAATCGGTGGTAACAAAAGCTTCACCAATAATGGAACCCGGAATACTGACGGAAGTTTTGAAGGGCAGGAGCATGCCGGAGACTTCCCGGTAGTCCTCAAAGAAGCTGCCTACTCCCAACCGTCCCATGCCTTTTAGGTAAGCCACAGTGTCCTTGCGAATGACTACGCCGGATTCTTCAACCACGTAGAAGGTTGTTGCAGTAGCCGAAGTGTCGCCAGTTCGCACAACGACGATGGACTTGCCATCCCGCTCAAAGCGTTGAATGACCTGGAGCTTGGGATACCACTCACGCCAATCTCCGAAAATAGTGATCAGGCTATCAGCGCGCAGGTTGTCGGCTATTTCGCCGGTAAGTAACTCTGGCTCATTGCCTGTGGCTGAGTACCAGATTTCGGTACCGTCGTATGAGATGTGCTCGAACTGTTTGTTGGCTACCGATTCCGAGCGGAATTGATTGGGCCAGGCGCTAGTGGTTGTGACCTTGCCCTCGATACTCAGTTTGGGGATTTGCAAGGTCGACTTGAAGCGGAGGGGCCCAAGCGTCTTGAGTAGATCGATGCGGTGAGCGGCTTGGACCTTGGCGACAACCTGCTCTACCGAAGGAAGATCCTGGGCGGGCTGGAAGCGAAATTCTTGTCCCTCACCGAAACGGAAGGAGACCACTTTGTTATTTTCGTCCCGTTCGAAATGAACCACGTCGGAGGGGCGGTCTCGGAGCTTCCAACGGTCTCCTCCCGCGTACACCAACTTGCTCACGCGCCTTCCAGGTGTTTCGAGGGCGAGGTCCTTCCCGTCCCGAATGAACGCCTGGTAGCGGTGGTTGGCGTCCTCCGCGTAATAGCCGAGGTACTCCTCCAGCGGCGGAGCCAATTGATTCGGATCGAATTCGGCACCCAGGAACATTTCACTGAGGACTTCTTCCACCCTAATACCCGTGGCGTTGCCGCGGGATTGGGTGAAGTAGAGCACGATGGCTTTTTCATCGGGAAAGGCCCAGGCATGGGTCCCATCGGACCCGCTATGCCCGAAGGCTTTTAGTTTCGACTTGCCATTTTCCTCGTCGGGAAGCGTATTCCAAAGCTGCATCAGAAAGCCATACGAAGGCTTCAAGCCGGTGAGAGTGGTGGGGGCGGGGAAGGGGAACCCGTTGGGGGCTAGCGCCTTGCGCGTGTAGCGTGAACGCAACAAGCGCCCATCCCGCGAGCGCCCCTTTCTCATCCAGAACTCCATGAAGAGCCCATAGTCTTCGAGCGTCGAGTAGAGTCCTTGCGAGCCGAGGAAGAAGGGGAACAGGGCGGGATCTTCCGGACTCCAGAATTGGGTCCAGTTTCCAGCCGCGCCCTTGTACTTGTTGGACGCCCGTGCGCGGAGCGCATTGTCTTCAGTCATGACGCATGTCGTATCCGACATGCCAAGAGGTTCGAGAATGCGCGTGCTTACAAACTCCGCGGCCGGCATGCCACTCACGACTTCGATGACCGCGGTGAGAGTATCGGTCCCCTGGTCGCTGTACTGAAATTGCGTGCCCGGCGGGAAATCCAATTCGTAGCTCGCACCCAGTTCAGCCACGGCTTGAATGCCTTCCAATTTGGTGAGGTCTTGGGTGAGTAGCAGCGAGAGCGGCAAACCGCTGGTGTGCGACAACAGGTGCCCAATCGTGATGTCCTTGGACCCTTCCCCGGAAAACGAGGACAAGTACTGGTGTACGGGATCCTCTAGCTTGAGCTTTTTGTCCGCGATCAACATCAAGATGCTGGTGCCGATCAACGGTTTGGTCATGGAGCGCACGCAGAACACATTATCGGTGCCCATAGCGATGCCCTGATCCTTATCCTGCATGCCAAAGCCCTCATGCATGATCGAGCGACCATTGCGAATGATCAATACCTCCGCCCCGACGATCTCCCCATCATCCACAAAACTTTGCACCAGTCCCTTCAAGCGTTCCAATGATTGCGGGGAAACGCTTTCCTCTATGGCGGTGGATGTCGGAAAGGCCTCTTGCGGGGTGGCCACAGGGACCTGACTCGCGAGCAAAACTGGGGACAGTAAGAGGGCTAAGCCAAATTGGCGCAGGTCGGATATTCGAAGCATGGGTTCAAGGATAGGGGCTGGGTTGGGGTAGGGGGCTCATTACGCACAATCCGTACTATTATTCGCAGCTTTTCTAGATAGGCCGACTGCAGTGTGGAAGGCCGCACTCCATTGACTCGGACCGCTTGCTACAATCGATCCGAGTCAAGCCATGGAACCCGATCGCAATAGAATGACTCACGACCCCACAATTCACTTTGTGGGCAAGGTGATCTGTTGGGTGAATCGCAGCCTGTGCGTGCTCGCAATCTTGATGATCCCCGGGGTATTGCTCGCGCCCAGTATCATAGTCTGGGCCTACTCTGTCTGGCAATACACTGCGTTCGTGCTGATCATGTACCTCTTGGTTTTCAGTAAAAACGAGGCCTTATACAAATCGGGCAAGCACACACCGCCCTGGCTGTAGCTTGCATGCGAACGCAGAACCGTCGGCGGAGTCACTTGCACATAGGGAAGTCGGATTCAGCGACCTCATGTTTCAATCGGGCTGGCCTCACTCCCGCCCATTGAGAAGCCCACCTTTGGCAGATTTTGAGCCTTTACGCTAGCCTTGGGACCCGCTTCCTCCCCCCAACCCAGCCATGTCCCAAATCACCGTCAGCACCCAAGTCGCCGCACCCATCGAGAAGGTGTTTCAATCCTTCACCCAGCTCGAAATGGCCGCCGAACGCGTAGCCAGCATCACCTCGCTCGAAGTCCTCACCGAAGGTCCCTTTGGCGAGGGCACTCGCTGGCGCGAAACCCGCCTCATGCTTAAGAAAGAGGCCACCGAAGAAATGTGGGTCACCGGCTTCAAGCCCCCGCACAGCTACAACGTGGAAGCCGAATCCCACGGTATGAAATACTCCACCGTCTTCAATTTTATATCCGAAGGCGAGGGCACTAAAGTCAGCTGGGTCTTCAACTGCACCCCCCAAACTTTCGGCGCCAAAATCATGGCCCCCATCTTCAACGTGCTCATGAAAGGCACGATGAAGAAACACATGCTAGGCGACCTAGAAGCCATCCGGGACGCCTGCGAACAGGACAACGCGTAACCAGAATCTCGCATCGGCTTTTTCCCTCAGGTGGCAAGCTAAGCAGCACCATGCGCAAAACCGGAGGCGCGATCGAGGGAATGTGTTTCGGCTACCCCCAAGAAACTGATTCTTGGCCTACGGTTCGTTTGCTGCCTTCGTGGTGCTCTGAATCGGACGAGGCCTTGGCCACGCCGAAAACGGTGCATTGAAAAGGGCTGTCGAGCAAAAATGCGGTACGGAATGGCGTCCCTCGGTCCCCTCCAGCGGAACTCTGCTTGAACCCTCGACCTTCACTTGGAAAGTTGAAGGCGATCGATGATGCATTGTTAGGCGCGCGTATTTCGAGTCCTTGGTGGTGTTTGAAAAGCGTAGTAGCTTCAATCAATCGAGCATCGTGTTTGGATATAGGAGCGTCCGGAAGTCATGTGGCGGTACGCCTTTAAGATGTGACTGCCTGGTGAGTCAGCCGAATGGGGCCGAGCCAATAGCCCTGAAACATTCTGAAATTCCCCCTTCTCAAGTGGGAGTGAAGCTCCTACAGTTCTCAAATCATGACCGCCCGTTCGATTCAGCACGCTATCCATCATCACCATCCCTATCGGGCTAGGTGACAGGACGCGTTTAATTTTCGAACGAGTACCTCGCCGGCCCTAGTGGTCGGCGTTGTCGTTTCTGGCAAGTCTGTCTTGCTGGGGTCTCCTCTAACCATAGAGCGATATGACCCCCACGAAACGACCCGATGTGGTCCACCTTGCCCTGCCCAAAGGGCGCATCCAATCCGGTGTATTCGGTTTGCTGGCGGAAGCCGGTATCCGTGTGACGAGCGGAGCCAGGGGTTATCGCCCCAGTCTTTCCCTACCTGGCTTTGAGACTAAGCTTCTCAAGCCCCAGAACATCGTTGAGATGCTCGCCGCAGGAACCCGGGATGTGGGTTTGGCGGGGGCGGACTGGGTGGTGGAGAAGGGCTTGGAGCTCGTTGAACTGCTCGATACGGGCTTAGATCCGGTTCGGTTGATCGCCGCGGCCCCGGCCGAAAGACTGGATGATGAGAATTTCCTGCGCGGTCCCCTGGTTGTGGCCAGCGAGTACGAGAATCTGGCGCGCGGTTGGATGAAAGCGCGCAAAATTGACGGCTCATTCGTGCGCACCTATGGCGCGACCGAGGTCTTTCCGCCCGAGGATGCCGATGTGATCATCGACAATACGGCCACTGGAGCCACCCTGCTGGCCAATGGCTTGCAGATCTTGGATGAGATTCTGCTTTCTTCCACGCGGCTGTACGCGAATCCTCGAGCGTTGCAGAACCCGGTTAAGCGAATCGCAATCGAAAATCTGACCCTTTGCCTGCAGTCGGTCATCGAAGCCCGCTCCAGGGCCATGATCGACCTGAACGTACCGCGTGCCGACCTTGAATCCATTGTCGGCAGCTTGCCAGCCATGCGTCAGCCAACCGTCTCCAACCTGCACGACAGCAGTGGTTTCGCTGTGCGCGCCGCCGTGGCTCGTGACCTCCTGCCCTCCCTAATCCCTCAGCTTAAAGCCCGAGGCGCCACTGACATCGTGGTTTCTCGTTGCGAGCAAATTGTGCCGTGATGAATACAAACAACTATGCACCTCCGTCCATCGCGCCCGGCGTGGATTTAGACCTGTCGCGCAATGAGGGCCGAGACCCGCGCGAATTCTCGCAGGGTCTCGTACTTGGGCCGGGGTTGGCTCTTTACCCGAGTACCAACGATCTTCGCAATGAATTAGCAAAGCGATACGGCCTATCGAACGGGCAAGTTTTACTCACTTCGGGAGGGGATGGTGCGCTTCTGCGAACCTGCCTTGCCACACTGCGAGAGGGTGGGGTGGCGCTGATCGCGCGGCCCACCTTCGAGATGATTCCGCGTTATGTGGAGCTTGCTGGAGGAACTTGCCATGAGTTCAGTTGGCCCGAGGGCGACTTTCCCGTTGAAGCCATGATCGCTGCCAGTGAACTCCAGACACGCTTGGTTTTCGTGGTCTCGCCTAACAATCCCACCGGGGCCGTGGCCAGTGCAACGGACGTGCGGCGGA
This sequence comes from Glaciecola sp., assembly GCA_047611645.1. Classification (GTDB taxonomy): domain Bacteria; phylum Planctomycetota; class UBA1135; order UBA1135; genus NORP259. The sequence goes on along the minus strand of JBLFXY010000035.1, from coordinate 10,003 downwards.
TCGCAGAAGCCATGCCCCAAACTCTCGTCGTGCTAGATGCGGCCTATGGCGAGCTTGCGGGTGCGGACCCAACAATGGAGGTGTTGGACTTGCCTAACGTGGTCGTCGTGCGCACCTTCTCCAAGGCCTGGGGGTTGGCCTCGCTACGAGTAGGTTACCTGCTCGGTAGCGAAACCAACATTGCCATGTTGGGCGCCAGTGGGAATCCGTTTCCCGTGTCGCAAATGGCTGCGAACCTGGCGCTGGCCCGCTTGCGCAGTGGCGAGTCCGACATGCTCGAATACGCGAGGCAGGTTCGCTTCGAACGTGAGGACTTGATGGCATGCTTCGAGACCTACGGTTATTCCTGTGCCAAACCGAACGAGGCAAATTTCGTTCTCGTGCGTGGTTTACCAGTGTTGTGGTTCAAGGATAGCTTGGGTGCTCTAGGCATTGCTGTCCGCATTTTTCCGGACCGGCCGGAACTCCAGGACGCGGTGCGTATTTCTTTGCCCGGCGACGATTTAGTATTTGCTCGCCTGAAGGAAGCTCTGGCAATCGTAATGGAGCCCGAGGCCATTTTATTCGACCTAGATGGCGTGTTAGCCGACGTTTCTCGATCCTATAGAGAGGCGATCATTGGGACCGCCGCAGAATTTGGAGTGGCCTTGACAGCAGGAGATATCGAAGAGGCCAAGCGCCGTGGTCAAGCCAATGATGATTGGGAGTTGACCCGGACCCTAATTGCGGAGCGGGCAGTCCCTCCGGATCTGGCCGAAGTTACGGAACGGTTCGAACGACTTTACCAGGGGACGGAGTTGGAGGAAGGGCTTCGCGAGCGCGAGACACTCTTGGTATCCAAAGCTGATCTCCAGGGCTGGGCGGCCCGTTTCCGCATTGGAATTGTCACGGGCAGACCGCGTCGAGATGCGGAGCGTTTCCTCGAGCGTTTTGCTTTGTCGGGGACTTTCGAAGTTCTCGTTTGCAGGGAGGATGCCGCGTTGAAGCCCAGCCCTGAGCCAGTGATGCTCGCATTGGGCTCTCTTGGAGTGAAGCGCGCCTGGATGCTTGGCGATACCCGCGATGATCTCGAGGCCGCCCGGATTGCGGGAGTGCTTCCGGTAGGAGTTATCCCTCCCGGCGTAGACCCAGGTCCTTGTCGCGCAGGTCTTATGGCCAATGGAGCCAGTTTAGTCGTGCAGAACGCACAGGAAATCGGGGAGTACTTGTCATGCAAGTGAACCAGAGAGTTAAGCGCACTGCGGAAGTGCGCCGTACCACTAACGAAGTCGACGTATTGGTGCAACTGAACTTGGACGGCACAGCGCAGATCCGCATCGACACGGGCCTAGCTTTTTTGGATCACATGCTGACCGCCCTGGCGAAACACGCGCGTTTTGACCTTGTGCTCGAAGCGACGGGAGATCTGCAGGTGGATGACCATCACACTGTTGAGGATTGTGCTATCGCCCTGGGAACTGCCATAAACGAGGCTCTTGGTGATCGTCGAGGCATCACACGCTTTGGATTCGCGTTCGTACCTCTTGACGAAGCCTTAGCCAGAGCTGTTGTGGACCTTTCCGGCCGTCCATGGCCGGCCATCAATCTGAAGCTAATCCGTGAGTCTATCGGGCAAGTCTCCTGTGAGAATCTAACTCACTTCATGAACACCCTGGCCATCGAAGGCCGCTTTGCAATGCATGTGAAAGTGCTATCCGGAATCAATGACCACCACAAAGCGGAGGCTGCCTTCAAAGCCCTCGCTGTTGCCTTGCGCAGCTCCGTGCAAATATCTGGAACCGACATACCCAGCACCAAAGGTACCCTGTGAATATAACTACTGAAAATATACTGGAAGTCCTCATTATTCACACTGGCTCTGCCAACACAGCTTCTGTGATGGCAGCCTTCGAACGATTGAATGCGTGCCCACGGCTTTCGGAAAAACCGGAGGATGTGTTGGCGGCAACCCACGTGGTTTTGCCCGGGGTCGGGAGTTTTGGTGCGGCCAGTCAGAGGCTCGAATCCAGCGGTATGGGGTCCGCGCTAGCGCAGCGTATCCGAGCGGGTAGGGCTACTTTGGCCATTTGCTTGGGTATGCAACTCTTCTGTGACAGCAGCGAGGAAGGCGCTGGGGTCAAGGGTTTGGGGCTTGTCCCAGGTCGCATAAAACGCTTCCCCGCTGGCCGGCCCATTCCTCACATGGGTTGGAACCAGGTGGTGCCGAAGGACTCGAACTTGATCGAATCCGGCTATGCCTACTTCGCCAATGAGTATTGCCTCGGGCAGATTCCACAAGGTTGGGGGGGCGCATGTACCGATTACGGAGGCTCCTTCGTGAGCGCATTGGAGCGTGGCCCCGTGCTTGCCTGCCAGTTCCACCCGGAGCTGTCGGGTGACTGGGGTGCTCGTTTGTTGCAGCGCTGGCTCGCAGCGGGTGTGGAGGTGACTTCATGCTGACCTCTAGAATCATCCCTTGCCTCGATGTAAAGGATGGGCGTGTCGTAAAGGGGGTCCGCTTTCAGGACCTACGTGATGCGGGCGACCCCGTGGAGCGGGCGCTGGCTTACGTGCAGCAGGGTGCTGACGAGCTCGTACTGTTGGATGTGTCCGCCACTCCTGAGGGACGCGGTAACGCTATCGAAACCGTTCGAGCGGTTCGCCGTGTATTGACGATTCCCCTGACCGTGGGTGGTGGCGTTCACAGCGTGGCCGCAGCTGAAGAGCTTCTGAACGCAGGGGCTGACAAAGTCGCAGTAAACACAGCAGCCGTGGAAAGGCCTAGACTTCTGCGTGACCTTGCACAGCGTTTCGGTTCCCAATGCGTCGTACTGGCAGTGGATGCAGCTCGGCCCCAGGGGAATTCGTGCACGGGCTGGCAGGTGGTGACCCGTAGCGGCACCCAGCGCCTGGGTTTGCCCGTGCTCGATTGGGTTCGAGATGCGGTTGACTTGGGCGCGGGTGAAATCTTGCTCACCAGCTTTGATCGGGACGGAACCGGTGATGGTTACGACCTGGAGTTAGTGCGGGCCGTCGCTGATGCGGTGACCGTGCCTGTGATTGCCTCGGGAGGAGCACGCACGGCGCGGCATCTTGAGGCAGCTCTGAACGCAGGGGCCAGCGCCGTGCTAGCCGCCACCATTCTTCACGACGGTGAGACCACCGTCCTTCAACTCAAACAAGAACTCTCCGGTTACGGAGTAGGGGTACGACTGTGATCATTCCTTCGATCGATTTGGAAAAGGGCCGGACGGTCCAACTTGTGGGTGGAGAAGATCGGGCGCTGGACGCCGGCACACCCATGCCGATTCTCAAACGCTTTCGTTTGGCGGGCGAGGTCGCAGTGGTGGATTTGGATGCGGCCAAGGGTGAAGGCTGCAACGCCGCGTTGATTCGCGAGCTGTGCGCCGAAGCCAGGGTGCGGGTCGGCGGTGGCATTCGCGATCTTGAAACCGCGCTCGCATGGTTGAACGCGGGCGCCGCAAAGATCGTGATTGGTACGGCAGCAAATGAGGGTTGGTTGGATCAATTGCCAAGGGAGCGAGTCATTGTAGCTCTCGATGCCAGAGACGGGGACGTGGTCACCCACGGCTGGCGTCAGTCCACGGGTTGTACGGTCCTGCAGCGCATGGCTGAGTTGCGGGATTCCTGCAGTGGTTTTTTGGTTACGTTCGTCGAATGCGAAGGCCGCCTGGGTGGCACGCGCATGGACCTGGTGGAAGCGTTGGTGGAAGCAGCAAGTCCGGCCAAAGTTACGATCGCGGGGGGGGTGACGACAGCCGCCGAAATTGCAGAATTGGACCGCTTGGGTGCGGATGCCCAGGTTGGTATGGCGCTCTATACCGGGCGTTTGTCTTTAGCGCAGGCGATCGTTGCCCCCTTGACCAGCGACCGTGCGGATGGATTTTGGCCGACTGTGGTAGCGGACGAGCGTGGAACGGCACTCGGTTTGGTCTATTCTAGTGCCCGCAGCATGGAGGCGGCAGTCGAAGAGCAAATGGGTGTGTACGAAAGTCGGCGGCGGGGCCTATGGGTGAAGGGCGAAAGCTCTGGTTGCACCCAGGAACTGTTAGCCGTGGACTTGGACTGTGATCGCACGAATTTGCGCTTTACGGTTCGGCAGGCGGGTAGCGGATTTTGTCACATGGAGACCCACACCTGCTGGGGCGAGGACCGGGGCTTGGCACGCTTGCAGGCGCGCTTGATCGAGCGCCTGCAATCGGGGCCGGAGCTATCGAACACGGTACGGCTCGCAGCAGATTCAGAACTGTTGCGCAGCAAGCTGATCGAAGAAGCCGGGGAACTTGCAGAAGCCAACAGCCCAAGCGCAATTCGTCATGAAGCGGCAGACCTACTCTACTTTGCCCTGGTGAAAGCCAGTACCGCGGGCATTCCCCTTTCCGAAATCGAAACGGAACTCGATCGGAGAGAACTTTTCATCACACGCCGCGCTTGCGAGGCCAAGGACTCATCATGCCCAGCTTGAATCTGAAACCAGTCGATCCTGATGTGATCACCGCTCAATCCCGTCGGCCCGTAGATCGCGAGGCCCTGCAGGTGGCAGGGGACATTGTCGAAGATGTGCGCACAAACGGAAGAGAAGCCGTGCTGCGCCACGCGCAGAGACTGGGCGATTTGAACTCTGAGGAGCCCCTGCGTCTGGATCGAGAAGTTCTCGAAAGGGCGCTAGCGACCATAGATCCGCTCGATAGGGCAGTTATTGAGCGCACAACCCAACGTATACGGACCTTTGCGGAAGCTCAGCTCGGTTGCCTGTCCCCTCTGGACTTGGCCATCGAGGGCGGCCGCGCGGGACACCGTTGGCTTCCCGTTAGGAATGCGGGTTGTTACGCACCCGGAGGCCGCTACCCCTTGCCCTCGTCCGTTCTCATGACGGTCATTCCCGCGCGGACGGCTGGCGTGCAATCGGTCTGGGTCGCTTCGCCGCGCCCCAGCGCGATCACCTTGGCGGCAGCTGCCATCGCGGGAGCTGACGGATTGCTCGCTTGCGGGGGAGCCCAAGCCATTGCGGCTCTTACGTTCGGAATTGACTGCCCTCCGGCGGACATGGTCTCTGGGGCGGGCAATCGCTATGTGACGGCGGCTAAAAAATACTTGATGGGGGAGGTCGGTATCGATGCTCTGGCGGGGCCTAGTGAACTGCTCATTATCGCGGACGCCGCCGCATGCCCCAGACTCATTGCCGTTGATTTGCTAGCGCAGGCCGAGCACGATGTGGAAGCCAACGTAATTTTGGTAACGCCCAGTGCTTTCCTTGTAGAGCAGGTGGAATGCGAAATCACGGCGCAACTGGGTACCCTATCCACTGCGGCGACGGCCCGCGAAGCCTTGCGTCGCCAGGGCTACGTGGTGCTCACACGGGACTTGAACCACGCCATCGAAGTCTCGGACGCGCTGGCCCCGGAGCACTTGGAATTGTGCGTAGAAGATTCACAGACGCTCGCGGATAAAGCGCGCAATTACGGGGGCCTTTTTATTGGAGCCGGCAGTGCAGAGGTCTTCGGTGACTATGGCGCGGGTCCAAACCACGTGTTGCCCACGGGGCGAAGTGCTCGCTTCCAGGCAGGACTCTCCGTATTTACTTACCTGCGTCCGAGCACGTATCTTGGGCTGCAGCCGATCCGACAAGTCTGTGAGGACACCGCGCGCCTCGCTAGAATGGAAGGGCTGGAAGGCCACGCTAGGGCTGCCGAATTCCGATCGAACGAGGGCTGGCTTGCCGAATCCTGAACCGGATGGGGGAGGCAGGCATGTTGAATTCCGTGGCTGTTCCTGCGTGAGCGACGTAGGGCGGGGGAGGCATGCTTGCACTCGATGGGTCCGCCAAATCTGGGTATAGATGAATACTGACAGCTTGGACTTCCTTTCCGCCACCTATCGTCTGGTCATCATGAATCTCACTCACAGTTCGCTGCTGCTCCTGGCCCTCTTCGTACCGCTGTCGCTGCCCACATTCGCCGGCGGCGAAGCCGCCGTGATCCAACACGCAAGTAGCCACACCAATCCAGACGACAAAGCCGATCAGAAATTGTTGCGCACGGCCGAACGCGGGGGCCGGCTTCGCATCGTCAAACTTCTGAAGGCGGGTGCGAATCCGAACGCGCAATGGCCCAATGGGAAGACAGTTTTGATGACCGCTGCCGCCGGCAACAAACGCGCGAATGTGATCGAGACGCTCCTGGAGGCCGGTGCCGATGTGAGTGCCACTATGCCGGGAGGTCAAACCGCTTACATGATGGCCGCAGCCGAAAGCACCAACTACGAGGTGCTCCAGGCCCTGGTAGCGGGTGGAGCCGATGTGGAAGCGCTCACCAAGAACGGTCAGTCCGCGATGATGTTCGCAGCGGGATTCAATCCGGACTCCCAAATCCTGGGAGCCGTCCTTTCCAGTTCGGAGAAGGTGAACGCGGTGGATAGCGGGGGCGCAACGGCCCTGATGTATGCTGCTCAGAAGAGCACCAACCTGGACATATTCCAGCGCCTGCTCGAGGCCGGTACAGACCCGAACATTCGCGACAAGGCAGGCGCCACCGCATTGATCCATGCGGTCGAGCTCGACGCTCCCGCAGCCATCATCCAGGCGTTGGTCGACGCCGGCGCGGACGTCAACGTGCGCGAGACCAATGGTGGTGCGAGCGCTCTCATGCGCGCCGCGGTCAAGAACAACATGGAGGTCCTCCGAGTGCTTCTGGCGGCAGGGGCAGACGTCAAAGGGGCGACCGAGAATGGGAGCACGGTACTGATGCTCGCTGTTATGGCGGGCGCCGATGCGGGGCTCACCACAAGCTTGATCAGCGCCGGCGCAGCGGTAAATGCTCGCGACGGCAGTGGCCGAACCGCCCTGATGCAGGCCGCCAATAGTAATGGGGACGCTGGCGTAACGCGTGCTTTGATCGCGGGTGGTGCGACACTGAACTTGAAGGCGGACCAGTGGCAGAGGGGGGCGCTCATGCTGGCCGCTCAATTCAACAAGAACCCGGAGGTCACCGCATTGCTCCTGGCCACGGGCGCTGAGGTCAACGCGAAAGATGCCGAAGGAAACACAGCCTTGATGTTGGCTTCGGTTCGGGAGGAGAGTCCCGCCATCTTCACGGCCCTGCTCAAATCCGGCGCAGATGTCAACGCTACGACATTCACCGGTTACACAGCATGGATGGCGGCCGCTGGCGATGAGCCAGCTGCAGGCGTGCGCGTACTTCTGGCCGCTGGAGCCAAGGTCAACGCCCAATGGAAGAATGGCATGACCGCATTGTGTTTTGCCGCCCAGTCTGGTTATCCGGAGTCCATTGGGCTGTTGGTCAAGGCCGGCGCACCGGTCAATCAGCGCTTCGAGGGCGGATGGATGCCGATGCACATGGCCCTAGTCGGAGATGGCTTCAAGCCCCGGCGCGCCGCGCTTGTGGAGGCCTTGCTCGAGTCGGGAGCAGATGCCGATGCCCGCTTGAATGAAATTTCCTTGGACTATCACCTGCGGCAAGACCGACTCACCCCGCTGATGATCGCCGCCGGTCAGGGGTACTTCGACAGTTGCCGGGCCTTGCTGGCAGGCGGTGCGAAGGTCGACGCTCAATCGTCTCTTGGATGGACGGCGCTGCACCACGCGTGCGCCGGCCCGGTCTCCGTGAAACTGCTTAAGGCCCTGCGAGCTGCGGGCGCCAACCCAGCATTGAAAGATGATGACGGTTTGACCGGAGGCACGATCATCGGGTTCAGTTTCGAGACCTCTTGGGAGATAGACCATGTGAAATGGGACTGGTGCTACGAGAACATCGCTACCCCGTACCCTAAACTCTATTCATGGCTGACCGACTGAGCTCTTTCCTTGTGCTCGCCTAACACCCCATACCAATTCACCATGACGAGTGCATTATTTTCATGCCGTTGGATGGCAATCATCCTGCTTTCTTTTGGGCTCGCCAACACCTCCTGCAAGGGGCCCGCGCAGGACCAGGCCGTTGAGGTCGCGATAGCTCCGAGTCACTACTATTTAATTTCTTACGCGAACTCCTTTGTGGGCGCGTTGCGTGCCGGGGGTACGGCTGCAGGCGCGTTCGAAATCAGTCGTCATACCGAAGCGGACGGTCTCTATCACTTGAAGATCGAGTTGATGGAGGACGAGGGTCTGAAGACTTTGGACCTGAGCTATGAAGGGCGAGACGCAGAACTAAGACGGGTCTCTGACCGATTCGGGGACGACGAAGAAGTGCCTGAGTTTTCGAAACTCGGAAGGAAGCTAAGCGCGTGTCACAAGGTGGCGGATCTAGGCGCACGAGTAGAGTTGGGTAGCGAGCACGCTTTGCCTTCCACCGAGTGGCTCGTTGACGTCAGCGCGAGTGGCGTGCCCGGGAGGGTTGCGCATCGCTATATACGCCTCCGCGATCTCGCAATCAGGGAGAGCTTCAGCGAGCTCGAAATCAGTGAGGGTGTAGATTCCAGCTTCGACTTGCATTTTGCCCGCGACCGTTCGTATGAATTTATGGGGCTCTATTCGACTTGGGGGCGCAACCTGATGCGTCTGGGAACTGGATCTGAGCAGCACGTCCAGCGCCTCGCTCAGATCATGGACTGGCAAGACAGCCCTAACTTCCCTGCGCTGGTCGAGGCCGTCGGTATCAAGATCGACAAGGACAGCAATGCAGGCTATTGGTCTCCGCTGTTCAATGTTCCTCTTCGGGCTGGAACGGTGTTTGCGGTTCGGTCACCTCGCGATTCTGCTCCAACAGATGCTTCTGCCCCAGCTGGGCTGATCTATGTCCAGGAATCGCAAGGCGACATTGTCCGCCTCTTGATCGTGCGTCCACCGCACGCCAAAGGCCTCGAGACGGACCTCAAGTAAAGACGGCTTCCAGCCGCAGCCTGTGCAACGCCGTATCATTCGCGTGGGTGAATCTAAATCAGGCTGCTGATCACTAGGAGACTACCTATCCCTAGCAACAAGACTCCCAGAACCAAACCCATGCCTCGGCCACGGACAGCAAGCCAGTCCGCCGCGCCGGTCGTTACCAGCAGAAGCGCCACAAGGATGTACCAGGTTGCGTCGATCGCCATGGCCAGCAGAGCAACCCCAACGCTCTCTAAGACGGCGGCATCCGGAGGCAGGAAGGAGCCCAGTAGCGCCAGAAAAAATACCGCCACCTTCGGGTTGAGGAACGCGATAACAAACCCCTCGGTGAAGCCAGCCCGCCCTGACACAGCATGCGCGCCCATCTCTGCGTTGTCGGCGTTTCGGAGTGCTCCGATACCCATCCAGATCAAATAGAGTCCGCCAAGAATTTCGATGAAGTGTGTGACGCCGGGTGCAGCCTTCAGCAAAGCCGCAACGCCCACGACTGCCGAGAAGGCATAAATTCCGACCCCGAGGCCATGGCCGAGTCCGGTGAGCATCCCCTGGCTTCTGCCTCCAGCGACCGTGTTTCTGATCACCACAGCGAGGCTAGGACCGGGTGTAGCAGCACCGGTCAGGCATACGGCAGCGATTGTGATCCAGCTCGAAGTGTTCATATGGAATTCGTGAAAGCGTCCGTTCTCAGGGAGTGTATCCGTTGATCCGTTGATACGGTGTCGCAAATCCGTGGTGGGGTGTGCGACTCCGTATCAACGCAGTGGTTGACGTGGTGCCCCGCGCAAGTACTCGGACCTGGCTATCGAAACCGCGTTGACTCTGCGCCTGGCCTACGGGCTCCCACTGCGCCAGACAGAGGGGTTCCTGCGTCCCTGCTTCAGATTATGAGACTTGATTTGGACGTTCCCGACCACACAACGTTGTCACGTAGAAGCCGTCAGCTCGACGTTGTCTTGAAACCGCAAACCTCAGCAAGCCCCATCGATTTGATCACCGATAGCACAGGCCTCTCGATCGTCGGGTAAGGTGAATGGGCGGCAGCAAAGCACGGTAAACGAGGAAAGCGGGGTTGGAGGAAGCTTCACATCGGAGTCAATGGAGCTGGCGAGATCGTTGCACAGGTCTTGACCGACGGGAATGTGGATGATGCGAACACGGGCG
>JBLFXY010000034.1:0-18629 GCA_047611645.1 Glaciecola sp. | reverse complement strand
ACCGCCGGCAGGGCGTCTGACGCCGTATTTGCGGACGCCGTATTTGCGCTCCCCCCCGAGACGGTCTGCACCCCAAATGAGCCCCAAGCTGATACAGAAACCACGCCATTAGGGCTCAAGTGCAGGGCCCCGGGCTAATTGCAACTTCCTGTACATTTGCAGCTTCCTACCGCCGACAAGTTCCTCCGTAGGTAGAAATCCCAATGTCGGGGTTCCCTGCAAGGAGACTCGCATCCATGGATAGTCCGTTCAACGCACTGAGCCGCAGTCAAAACTGCAGCCAAAAGATAACCAGCCAGCCGCCCCGCAATGCAGGAGCCTGGCGAACTGGAATCGCACCTTCCCTTCTTTGCGGCCTTTTAGCTGCTTGCTCCGGAGGAGGAACCTCCGATTTAGGCCCAGATCCAGGCACTTCATTTTCCGCCACCGACGACGGAGTGGTCACGGACAGCGAGGTCGTCGCAATCTTGAAAATGCAAGCGCCTGCCACCGAGGACTTCATCCTGAGCGCCACATTACCGGTGCCGCGGGGAACTTTCACAGAGGGCGCCCTTACCGTGCCCATTAGCGTGGCCGGTGTGGGAGATATCGCGGTGCCCACGCAAATCGAAATCGTCAGCCGCTATCCGGATGGCTCCGATGGCGCGGACGTGATTCATATCCTGGCCCACGTGCGCCGACCCGAGGGAGCCTCCCCTGGAGATTCCATCGAGTACAAAGTCGGCCTGAACCCGCACTCCAAGTACGAACTCGAATTGGAACCTGATCCTGAATTGCTGCTGCAAGCGCCGGGCGCGATCAAGCTGATGGCAAAGGATCCTATGGGGCACACCTACACCGCCGATTTGCTCACGGGCTTGCGGGATGGATCCGAACGCGCGGAAGTGCAGTTGGATGGGGTTTGTGCGCGTCGCATTAAGACCCACGAAGTTCTCATGCCCAGCGAGCCGGTCACTGGCGCCCTGGGAACCCTGCCTCACATGATGGGCGTGCACAGTTACTTGACCGTGTTCCGCGGTATGAATCATGCGCAACTCGACCTCCACATTCACAATGGCATGGACGGACGCGACAGCTCCGTGGCCAGCGATGACCTGCTGGACGATCTATACTTTAAGGACCTGAAACTGCGTCTACCCAGTGGATGGCATGTGGCTTTCGCATTCGATTCGCCGGGCCAAGGGACTGTGAACCAAACGGGTGGATACACGACCACCGATCTGGTGGAAGCGCAGTCCGGGGGCAAGATGCACCTGATGCCTAAGATGTCCCACTTCGTTCGCCGTTTGGTCTTGTACCGCACGGGCTGGGCGACCCAAGCTCGTGAGCTTGCCCGCTCACAGAACGTGGCCTTTTGCCAACCAGGCATGGCTCCTATTGGGCTCCCCCAGTGGTCTTGGTGGAATGCTGAGACCGCACGTTACTACCCGCAGAACCACCGCCTGCCGGAATTGGACTACATGGGACTCAACAATGTGAACGGACGTCTCTCGGGAGATCTCAACCGTTTCGAAACCCAACTAGCCGCCGGAGTTTCGGGGAATTACCCCTACGAGAGTCCGCGCTTGGGTTGGGCCCACCCTTGGAGCGTCGCCTACGGAGGCATGCCTGGTGGCGACGAAATCAACACCTACGACGGCTTGAAAACAGCCTGGGCGGCCAGTCGAGATGGCCTACGCTTGAGTCAGCTGCGCATGGGCGGAATGGTCGATCGACAGCCGCAAGTGCTCATCAACGCCTCGGGCGAGCCGACCCAGTACCAGGATTTGGTGGTGCGTCCGGAAAACCGGCAGCCCTACATCCCGCTGTGGTTCTATAACGTGCCCACCCCTGGAGATCTGTTCTTCAACTTTGACGAAGCGCCTAGTTTCCAGGAGGACTACGTGGCAAGCCAGGGTATGGAGCCGAGTTACACGGCAGAGCTTCGCAACTACAAGCCCAACGATTACCAGCACTTCATTCGTTACACCCACGACATGAAGACCCTGGCATGGCTCTCCAATGATGCCTTGTCCAAGGACCTGCTCGAGATGGCGGCGGAGAACTACCGACTCTCATACCACGAATACGCCAACTCCAACTACGACCACTTGCAGGTGACGGGCCTCAAGAACGCATTGCTTACGGTTGCAACCAACCCTGGCATTGGAGTACCGATGGGCCGTGGCGAATCCTGGGGCATCGATGCAGCCCTCTCCGCGTACGCCTTCGGCGATACCGCGCTGCGTGAGCGCTACATGCCCTGGTTCGACATGATCAGCACGGTACTAGAGGATGGCCAATCCACTTGCACCGGCAACCTGATGTCCTACCGCATCTGGAACCACTTTAGTGGGCAGTATCGAGTACGCCAGGCCATGGAAAACGCCTTCCTCGAAAATGTACTGCTCTCCATGGCGAGCACCGTGTACTCGGGAGTCGACGACGCCAAAGTCGAAACCCTGGAACGCATCCTGGTCGACTCTGTGCGCTGTTCTATGACTGGACGCTTCTGGAATGAGACAGAAGCGGCACCGTACTTCAACAACGCGGTGGGCCCGGCGGACGTCAACGGGGGCAACTTCTGTTGGGATGCACCTTCCGGAACCTCCTCGCCGTACGTGAACCGCACCGAGTACTACTCCTCGCTGGCTTACGCATACGAGCTTTCCGGGGATTCATTCTTCCTGTTCCGCGCCTCGCAAATACTAGGCGGAGGCGACGCTCTGAGTCGCCTGCAAGAAGGCCAGGGCGCAAACCTGGTCAACACTGCGGGTCTGGTGGCACTGCTTCAAGACTTGGAGACCTCGCAGCCCTAAACAACCTGTTATACTCAGTAAATACAGGCCCCGGGGTTTCGTTCGATCCGAATGAAACCCCGGGGCCCCTCAATGACGAGGCTCGCCGCCTTAAAGCGGGTCAGATTCCAACACGGGGCGTTCTTGGGCAATGCCTAACCCGGAAGAGGGAACAGATTGGGGCATGGGTAGCGAACAATAGGATACTTTCAGTGCTAGCCAGTTAGACTCTGCCTAATCCTGACTTTGCAGTCCTTCCTGCCTGTCCTCGCAATGATTCCCCTACGCAAATTGGTTCGTAAGCTGGCCCTTTCAGCCGCTTCCTTGGGACTGTTTTTTCTGGGCGCGGAGATCGTTGTGCGAGCAGTGGAACCCGGTCCGTTTTCATTCCTGGACCACGACCCCTACACCCCAGCAGCCAAACCTGCGGGCAAGTTCCACAAACCGGGCTTCGTCGGGCGCTGGGACGCGACCTGGTATGAAATCAACGCTCTGGGCATGCGTGGCCCCGCCTTCGAGCCCACCTTTGATCAGCAGGAGTTCCGCGTGCTTTGTGTGGGAGATTCCTGCACCTTGGGCAAGGGCGTACTGGATCAAGAGACGTGGCCCCGGTTGCTCGAGACGAAACTCGTTGAGGCCTTTGCGGGAGACGATTCCGGCCGGCGTGCCATGGTGGGAAACCTGGGCCTCAATGGAGCCGATGGCCGCATCTATGATCAGCTCTATCGCGAGATTGGAGAGGCACTAAAACCCCAGCTGGTTGTAGTCGGCTACAACTTGAACGACTTCCCCAACTCGATTCAAGCCATCGATCAAACGGTCTATCGCGAAGCGACCCTGCGAAGACTGATCCCCGACGGCTTGCGCGATCCGATGAATCGCTCCGCCCTGTACCGCTTCGTGCGCGCCACGTATTACGAGATGCGGCGCGGCCGAGATTGGAGAGTGGCCGAGGAAATGGCTGCACAATCCTCCAACGCCACCCTAGCCTCCCCCGTTTGGCAAGAGCAACGCAAATACATCAAGAGCATTAAGGATCGGGCGGCTGCCCACGGCGGCCAAACGATGGTGCTGCTATTCCCCTATCAGAGCCAGCTCTACCTGAGCAACTTCGACACCACAGCCATAGACCGCATGGGTGAACTCTGCGCCGAGCTGGACCTTCCTTTTGTGAACCTCGCGTCAAGCTTTGTCGAGGCCGCTAAAATTTCGGAGCAGCGCTACTTTCTACGCGGCGATCGTTATCATCCTAACCCCGCTGGCTACGAGGTCGTCTCGCGCGCGATCATGCAGACGCTCGGTGAACAAGGCTGGTTCGGATTTTCGAAATCCACCGCCGCCCCAAGTACAAACTGAATATGAACTTCTTCAAAGAGAATTGGCGCTGGATTGTGCTCCCGATCCTAGCGGTATTGATCTTAGGTGTCGTAGTGATCGTGATGTCAAACCAGGATGGTTTGGGCGCCCACCGCTACGGCGGCCTCGGCTGAGACGGTCCATACAACCGTTGCATTTGCGCTGAGTGGGGCTGGCGTATCGAAAGTGATTTGACCCTATCCGCGAAATAGCAGCGGATATTCAAATTCAGCACCCTTAGGAGCGCTCGACATGTCGACCTTTGTACATATATGCAAAGTTTTCAAGCCGGTAGTCTCGCTCAGTCCTTCATCAAAAAAGCGTTCGCTGTTTCGATGGGGCTCGCGATGTGTGTGGGTTGCTCCTTAGGTGGAGACGACGATCTAGATGGATCTGTGGACCTAGCTCTCGTGGGGCAACTTCAAGCGGCCTTGGCTGGGAATGGAGTCACTCCGATCGACGCGCCGCCTGCGGTCAGTGCCGAATTGTTCGCGCTCGGTCAGGCTCTGTTCTTCGACAAGATCATTTCGGGAAACCAGGATGTATCGTGCGCGACCTGTCACCTTCCATCCATCTCGAGTGCCGATGGACGCACCTTGCCCCGAGGTGTGGATGGCACCAACTTAGGACCCGCCCGCTTTGGTGGTGAGATCGTTCCACGCAACTCGCCCGCGCTTTTCACCCTGCACGGAGCGGAGTCGATGTTTTGGGACGCTCGTATTGAATTATTGGGCAACGGAACTCTGGTCACTCCGGCCGGAGCGGACCTGACACCCGCTATGAGGGCCGTCTTTCTCCCCGGAATAGAAATTCTGGCCGCCCAAGCGATGTTTCCTCCCACCTCGCGAGCGGAAATGCGGGGCCAGCCCACCGAAAACGAGCTCGCGGATCTAGCGGATGCCGACTTCACTGGAATCTGGTCTGGTCTCATGGACCGCTTGTTACTCGTGCCCGCCTACTCCCAACTGTTCCAAAGCGCTTACCCCATGACCGGTGTTATGGACTTCAACTTCGCCCATGCAGCGAACGCCATCGCCGCTTTTGAGTCCGAGGGCTTCGGCAGAGCAGATAGCGCCTTTCAGCGATTCGTCGCAGGGGACACGGATGCACTCACCAATGATCAATTGCGAGGGGGCATCGAATTCTTTGGCAACCAGGCTGATTGCAGTCGCTGCCACTCGGGTTCCACGTTCACGGACAATACATTCCACAACACAGGCCAGCCCCAATTCGGTCCAGGCAAAGGGGACGGCGTAGGCAGCGATGACGATTTTGGCCGGGAGCAAGTCACGGGTTCGATAGCGGACCGCTACCGCTTCCGCACACCGACGTTGCTCAACATCGAATTGACCGCCCCTTACGGACATGTCGGTCAATACTCCGATTTGACCAGTATGGTGCAGCACTATCGCAACGCCACGGGTGAGTTGATGGGCTACAACATCCTTGAACATGTTACGGATCCTGATCTGATCAACACACAGCTCGCAAACGATGCCGATGTCCTCCTCACGCTGGACGGAGACCTGCAGAACCCCCAGGTTTTCAACGTGCAACAGATCGTGACCTTCCTAAGAACGCTGACGGCGGACTCTGCGCTGGATATGAGCGACCTTGTCCCTGTGACTGTGCCTAGTGGGTTGCCGATTGATTCTTGATACGCTGATACGGAGTCAGGCACGCTGTCGGTGGACTCCATAGGGAATCAAGTCTTCCGGGAACCTCCCAAAGCCAGCCGGCGTGGGCATAAATATCCTCCAGATCACCGAGACGGATGAATTCGAGGTAGCGCAAATGAGTCAGGCAATCATGACCGACTCCTCCCAACGAGGTCCTCACTCCAAACAACCAGGATTGCGGAATCGCGAGGAAGACAATTCCGCCGAAAGCTCATCCGCCCCCTACCTCAACCCCTACCCAAGAATGAAAGGCCTTGCATTCACTGGGTTCCTAGAGATGGTTGAGTCCGCCCATGGCGTGGAACAACCGAAGAGCAGCTAGGTATTCTTACGCTTGAAAGCCGAGGCGTTTACACTTCCGTTGGCTCCTACGATGCGGCATAGCTGATATCTATCAGCGCTTGCTTGGCAGAGGTCAAGGTCCCCACAGTAGATGAAATTCCTACCAAGTGTGGTGGCACCGGGCTTGACTTGCGATTTCCAAGCACCTCAGCGAACACATGGGTGGGTCGATAGGCGTTGCGTCCAACTAGGGTACAAGCTCCTTGTTCCGGTTCACTGCAACGCTTGGCATCGGCCGCTGCCGCAGTCGGCAAGCAAAGCCAATAGAACGCGTGCTCCTGGCGACGGCCCAAAGCCGGCTCGGCCCCATACTCTCCGAGGAGCTTGCGTCCCTTGGATCTGACATTGTCTGTGCATCGACGACCGAGGAAGCTCACGCTGCTTTGTCGGCCTCCAATCCCCAGTAGGCCACTCTCCTAGAAACAGCCTGCACCCAGAGCACAACTGGCCTCTTACCCCGAATTGCACAGCTTCTAGAACAGGGTGAAATTCGCATCGCAGCCCTCACCCAAAATGGAGCGGCCCCCCTTGAGGAAGTATCCTCGGGCTATATGCCACTACTCCCACGGCCCGTTCGTCGCCCTGCTCTGAGCTCCTTCCTAGTAATTGACAAGCAGGATGCAGGCATTCCGGATCGCTGAGGCTTCCGCGATCTATCCGTTCAACTTGAGGACAGCAGCCGCCCACCGGTTCTTCTCGTCGAAGACAATCGCGTCATCCAACAGGTTGCTAAAGTTCTCCTAGCGCACATGAGAATGGATATCGAAATCGCAGAGAACGGCTTGGCAGCCCTTCAGTCTTATGGATCCTACACGCCACACATCCGTACTCATGGACTGCCAAATGCCACTGCTGGATGGCTACCCAGCGACGTCCAGCTGGCATCAACAAGAACGCGAACATGGCGGGCACATCCCCATCATTGCGATGACCGTCAAAGCCATGCCCGGCAACCAAGAGCGCTGCTTGGATGCCAGCATGGGTAACGGCATTACCAAGCCATTCACACACCGGAAAACATGACTCCCCTCGTACAGTCGCACGGTCCCTCGCTCCGTCGAATGGCGGCACACAGCGCTTGGCGCCATCACCAACGTCCCTGCTGCTACGCAGATCCCTCACACACGCAGGACGCATCTATGCCTCCTTTACTCTCGGGGGGGGCAATCGTCGCTCAGTATATTTAAGGGTCCGCTAGAACGTAGAGGTCTCCGATTATGAGACGGATTTGCCTCCGCCCCAATACGGAACCCGGCAGGAATTGCGCACTCGAGTCTGATTCTATGAACCAGATCTTCCGCAAGTAATCTACCTCTGAAATACAATGACCCTTGGGTCTCTCACGGCTTGGCTTCAACCCTGATAATTTTCACGTCGCCGACAGGCGAATGCAGGCGGTACTTCCCAAGGCTCGCAGGAATCAACCAAGTATCCCCACGGTGCAACTCCCACTCGACATTTACTTCCATTGCCGTCAGACGTACGCTTCCAGCGAGAACGACAAGGGCCCAAGCTTGGTCTGCAGTCTCGTGCTGAAGTGGCGCATCAATTGACAGAAGCTCAACACCAAAGTCTCCTGTAGCAAGCAGCGTGCTGTGCAGATTCATGCCAACCTGGCGGGATTTTTGCTGGTAGGGGCCCCGCACATGCGTTTTGAAATCAATAACCTGTAGCGCTTTTTCAATGTGGCAGACCCGAGGGTGCCCATTCATCCCCATTCGACCCCAATCGTAAATACGGAAGGTGGTGTCCGAATTCTTTTGCACCTCAACCAGAGTAATTCCCGCTCCAATCGAGTGAACGATTCCAGCAGGCACGTAGATACAATCTCCACCGCGTACGGGATACTCGTCCAGGGTTTCGACGATACTTGGACCGCCTGCGGAGGAAGTGAATTCGGCCGCACCGACCCCCGATTTTAGCCCGAAAAATATACGGGCCCCCATCCTGGCACTCAGGACATACCAGAACTCATCCTTGGATTCCGCACCCTCGCCAACCAATTGGGCCCCTTGCGCATCTGGATGCACTTGCACGGACAAGTTCTGATCGGTATCGATGTACTTGATAATAAATGGAAACGCACTTTCCGGGGTGGACTGGCTACGACCCAAAATGTCATCCCGGTGACTGAGCATGAGTCCCCGCAGTGAACATCCAGCAAAGCGGCCCCCTGCAATCAGAGAACTGCAATCATCTCGATCGACTATGGACCAAATTTCCCCAGTAGGTCCAGGAAGATCGAAGTTCAGGCCTAGACAGCGGGAGAGTGCTTGCCCACCCCAGACCCTGGCCTTGGGAATCGGGGTTAGATTTAGGGGTTCCTTGATTGTCATAGGTTTCATGGGTGGTTGAAGAATTCGGATAGTGAAGGGAAGTGGAATAGTTTGATGAGATGGGGATGCGACGACTCTGGTCGATCCTAGCGTCGACCGTTCGAGGCGATGTTCGATGCGGCACGAGACCCAGCACCTGTCGATAACAGTCTTGATTGCATAGAGAATCGGAGAGCTGAATCCGGGGCAATACATGAGAGGTATTGACTAACTACGATCATCTCGAAACGAAGTAGAACGGCCTGCTCCCGCATCCCAGAGGAATACAGTCCACAGGTAGGTTTCATGGACAACACGGCAATTTTTGCGAAGGAACAACTCGGCGCGAGCGCCGGGATACTCCCAACGCAGGTTCTTTCCTCGGGAACGAAACTTCTCCCGGTTTACCGCGAACCAAATGCGATCCCGCTCTGTGCATGCCAACTGCAAATCGTGCAGATTCCCGATCACTCTGGCGCCGCCGTTGCGGTCGATCAAGCGACCGCCCTGGCGGAAATTGAAGTCATACAACAGGGGGAAGGACAAGTAGTAATCGGACTGACCGGTTTCGATCAGTGCCGCATGAGCATGTGGCTCTGTGGTAGCCACAGCATCGCCAGGTCGCAGATTGGATGCGATGAAGCGGAATGCGCCAGTTCCGTCCCCAAGCAGTTTGCTGGAATAGGAATCGGGCATTCTCCAGGGTGCCCAACTGGCCAGAACACCGACCATCAGTATCAAGGCATATGCGCCAGCCGGGCTGCCCACCCTCCCCTTCATATGCGCGGGGAAGCTGGATAGCCGGAGGGCCAATGCTCCGATGCCGTCGACCCCAAGAACAATCCAAATGGGGATCAACCAATATTGATAGCGAAGGCTGACGTGGGTGACAAGGACATTGGTCAGCACAACCCCCGTCAACAGAATGAAGTGCAAGGCCAGCGCTTCACGTCTCCCCTTCAACACCGAGTCAATCAAACTGATCAACCAAAAGAAGGTCAGGAACAGGTGAGTCCGTGAATACCCAATGAAGAGGGCGGCGAAGTTGTATGGGTAGTAGAAATTCGGACGAATCGTAGCTTCGGTACTGGGAGACACACCTTCCGTACGCGTAAGGCAAAGGACTTTAAAGGCCGCAACATCGACAATAATTAGGGCCAGCATGCAGATACTGAAAAGCCCAAGTTTGAGCAAATGGGACCGTTTCGGGAACGGCATAAAGAACGCAAAACCGAACAATAGCTGAAACCCAATCACGACACTGATCTCTTGGCTCAGCACCGCTCCCATGAAACTTACTAAAAGTGCCAATTGCATTCGCAGCCCACCCCCTTGCGCGAACACCTTCACAAAACAGAAGGCAGTCAGGAGAGCAAAGAACTGCTGCTGCTGGTAGAACCTCGCGAGATGTCCCGTGAAAACTTCAAACGGGTGAACCGCCGTCAAAAACATGGCCGCCAGCCCACATGCTTTGCTTCCCAGTAGCCGACTCCCCACGTGGTACACGAGGATCACTGTCAAGAGGCTGAAGAAAACGGAAGGTAGCCGCAAGCTCCAGAGGTTCGCGCCAAAGAGCTTGACCACCGCGCCTGTCATATAGTGATAGAGCGGGCTCCGCGTATAGTAGATGCCGTCTGGTTCAAACGCCGGCGTTCCATTCTTGGCTATACTAAGCACGGCCTGCACCGAAGCGTATTCGTCATCGTCCAATGGCTGGAAGTCGATCCGCCAGGCGCGCAGAAGTACCGCCAATAAGCAAATCGCGCAAAAGGCGAAGCGCAAAGTAAATATCCGGCGCTTTTTACCTGTGACGCGTCGGTTTCGCAACCAGACCCGAGCTGGCTCGACAGCGAGGAGTAGCGCAGTGATAAACAAGGCCACCGCCCAGAAATCTCCCATCATGAAGAACACAATCTCCTCCATTTCCTTGAATGCCAGTGACAAGGCTATGAGTGTGCAAGAGAAGATCAGTGGAAACGCAACATAGGCACGCAGTGCCACAAATGCTGTGGACGCAACCTGGAACCCGAATGCCATGCCAGTGAACAACAATAAAGCAGCACACAAAAAGAAACATGCTGCTGTCGTTCCCTTGAGATAACCGAACCATCGCTCGGCTTTAACATTCGGATCGAACGCGTAGCCACGCCAGCGTAACTTAGGAATGGAACCGGATGAATTGCGGGCGGAACCACCCACAAGGACCTGGCTGCCCGCTTCATGAATTCCCAGCGAACCGCTCCTGACCGTCCAATTTTGATCGCTTTGAAACTGGACTTGTTTGCCGGAGGCGAGTGTGGCTTTGGCGTCCAATGCCAAGTTCGGGGTCCAAGCAAAGTCTGACGCAAAGCGAGGCTGGGTCAGACGAATCTGAACTCGGTTGGAACCTTTGCGCAGCATCCAGGAAATGTCATACCCATTATATACCCACTGGCCCCGATCTCGCGTCAGAGCAATAGGGGTACGTTCTTCGGGCCGCACGGCCAGAGCATACTCGTGCTCTCCCCCGCTTGAGTTGGAGGCGCTATTCCCAGCCCCCCCCACGGTGCTGAGACCGCTGGTCTCTCGTGGCCGATCCTTTGTTGTATTACGCCGTACTTCGACTTTCTTGAAATCCAGTTCTGTCGGATCTCCATGGGCCGGTAACAAAAACCTTTTCCCAGAGTGCACTTCACCGACTTCATCCGGGTCCAACAATTCCGGCGCGGCGGAGATGTCTAAAGCCCGCTCACGCCCCAAGATCCAATCTCCAGCATCCAGGTCAGGCACCCTGGGTCGCGCAACCCGTACTGGGCTCCCGTTTATCAGGAGATGAAAGGGCCTATTGACCAACAGTCGAATCCAAGCTTCTTCGGGAGCCTCGTCGAGCACCCAATCGGCCTCATAGATAATGTCGTCGTCGCTCTGTGCTGATGGAGAGCTGATTCGCTTCCCAAGGAACGGGTCCTTGAACGCGGTGTAGGGAATAAGACTATAGGTTCCGCCAGATGGACTTTTGGTCGGCGCCGCAAAACGCCAACCGTCCACGTTTCCGTTAGGTGCTGACCAATGCACTGCCTGTAAAATCAGAGGGATCGGCTCTGCCAACCAATGGGTGCCACTGCCCACTTGGGTCCGCTCCCCCGTAGCCAAGACGATCTCCCCTTCCACGCACACGCTCGCTTTGGCCTGCCTCGATTCCACATCTAAGCCAATGACGTTCTTTCCAGGCCGCAGATACGGGCGTACATCAAAGAACACCGGCAACATGTGCGCTCGATGCCCCCTCCATTGATACTCGCGTGGGAAGTTCAATGCCATTGCTAATTGCAAAGGAGATACCCTTTGCCCTGCTTCACTCAGGCCATTCTGAAAGGGGCGCGTCGGGCGCCACAGAAACATGCGGCCCACGGTTTCCCCGTTCACGGTCAGCTCGAAAGCATCCCGCGCAGAAACGGCAATCCACGCATGCACGGGCGATGCGTCCAGGGTCAGCTCCGTCCGGAAACACCCGGTAAAGGCTCCAGCGCCAGCAGGTGCGATCCACTCCCCCTTCATTGAATAGGGTGCCACCGTAGGCCGATAAGGTGCCTGCCAGCGAGCGACCATGTAAGAAACGGAAAGCGAGAGCACAAGCACAGCCAGGATTGAATACACATATGCGGCTCTCCCTTTGATTGTCGAATTGGGCAACGTCATGGTTTCCGTATCCCCTTTCTGTGCTGTACGGCGGCACTCAAATCGCCATCAGCTAGCGCCGCGTAGCACAAATTCTCCTGGCATACCGACAGAACCACCTTCTTGTTGGAGAGGCTGTAATTCGCCAAAGTTTCGTATGCCAATTCCACGAGCTCTATGAGTCGCTGACGATTTCCAGTTCGCAGGTACACCAACTGCAGTGCGAGGTTCGCTTTGATATCGCTAGGAAATGCCTCGAGGGCTTCCTCAAGCAAATCTGCTGCACTCACGTAACCAGTAGAGTTGATTCGTTGAATCCCCATGCGCACCAGACCCCGGGATGCCTCACGCCGCACGGAACGGCGCTGGCCGTGCTCCCTTAACAGTGCACGATAAGTCTCAAGTGCTTGCATTCTGAGACCCTGGCGCTCCCACTGAAATGCAGTCCACAGTCTTGCTGAAGGAACCTCCGTCCGGCCGACTTTGCTGCTAAGCAATCCCACCTGGGCCATGAATCCCGTGTCCTCACGAATGACGGGTGAGTCGCTAGCCGCGGACTCCAGCACGATCAAAGCTGCGCTGGGGTTGCCCCTCGCTACATGGTCGCTAGCCAATTTGAGTTGCGTGCCCAGCTTGACAGGTTCCGAAAGGAGTACGACTACCAATCCGGTCATTACTAGCGCCACGACCAAAGCGAGGCGCCGAATAGCGAGTATCCAACCCACACCACAGCCCACCAAACAGGCACAGATAATCAGACCGCATCCACCCAGAGCCAGGAACCATCCACGGGCAACAAAGGCGCTGAATCTATTGGAATACCCAAGCCACTCAGCGATTTCGGGCAATCGACCCAGCTGCAAATAATGCGGAGCCCAATTGGGAATAGGCACCAAGCGTAGACTCGAGCGCGCCGAGACGACGACCTCTCGATCCTTGAACAAGCGATCACGGTTTCCTTGTGATGTGGATATGTCTCCGCCCAACCATGTCAGTCGCTCGGTTTGCTGTTGCACCCAACTCGCGTTGGCTGCTAGTTCGGGCTCTCCGATCATGACCGCATTGGGAAAAGCCATGAGCAGCGCACATATGGCCGCAACACATAATGCGCACAACTCTCGGCCCTGGCTTCCGAGCAACCAGGTCAGAGGGGACAATACCGCGACCGCGAGTACGGGGATCTCAAAGAATACCGTTGCAGCAGCTTCCACATGCTGCAATGGCACACCCGACCCACCGACAGCCCGCATGGGGACGCGGAACCAGGGTGTTATTTGGGCTGCTAAGCAAGCCAACACCCCCACCCCCAAGAGGAATGGACCGCGGAACCGCTCTAGGTCTTTGGGCAACTTCACTCTTGCCAATCCCGGTCAACAATTTGGATGGCATCATCAGGTTCGAGAATTTCATGCCCAGTAGAAAGAACGCGTTCCCCCACCGCGACCCCATGAACGATCTCAACCCAGGCATCATCGATAATGCCCACCGTAACCGCGCGCGGAGACCAGGAACCATCCGGCCCAACCACATAAAGTAGAGCCTTGGATGACGAAAGCGATAGCAAGGAGGATTTCGAAACGGCGATGCACTTTGCTGCGACCTTGACCCTTGCAAATCCTGTCAATCCGGGGACCAACCGGGGTACGCGCTGCGCATAGTCGGGGGTTGCAGTTTGCGGCGCAAACTCTACCTCCACGCGGAAAGTGGCGGGCCACTCGGGTGCACCGGAGCCTTGGGGACGAATGGGCCTGTTGATCTCGGGTCCCCCGAGATTGAAAGTAACGAAAGGAACAATCTTGCGTACTTTCCCGGGCAGCGCTACCCCAGGGAAGGCCTCCAGTCGTACCTCTACGGCTGAGGCTTTGCTCACCCTGCCGATGGCGCCTTGATCTAGGTGCGCAGAAAACCACAGACCCGACGAAATAACAAAGGCGGGCCGGCCGGGGTCCTGACTGTATTCCCCCGCACGGAGCAGAACGCGCTCTACCACTCCATCCACAGGAGAGCGGATCGTGTAATTTTCCTTTTCTTCTACTCTGTGAGCATGGGCGAGGAGCGCCTCCTCCACAGCTTGGTTTCCAATTTCAATGCTGTGAGTGCGCCCCGCTTCCGACGTACTCATCGCCCATTCGGCAACCCGCAATTCTGCCATTGAATTGATGACACTCTCCCGCTTAGCCAATAGAGCCTCCCGCGAGACGAACCCATCTCCATTCAGGCCTTCATACATGTCTAGATTTTCCTTTGCAAGCGCATAACGCTCCTGGCTCGCAATGAGTGATATGGCGTCCCGGATGGGCCGCTCTTGCGCCAACGTGTAGGCGGAGCCGATTCGCGTCCGCTCCAACTCTGCCTGGGCGATGGCAATCCCTGCTTTGGTAGCAAGCAACTTGATCTCGTGGAGAGATCTATCCAAAGTGGCAAGAACCTGGCCCACCTTGACCGTCTGTCCCACAGTGACCTCCACGCTGAGCACGCTAGCCACCGGAATAGCTGGGACTAAAACACTGTCGCTTTCGACCAATCCCTCTCCGTGGAAGGTTCTCGACAGGCGCCTCTGGCTGACCTGCTCCAGTGTAACTTGAAATCCCTGCCCCCCGAGACGGATCAACGCTGCACGTCCCAAGCGGGAGGTATACGTGCTGTTCTGAGGCTTCTGCCAACCCGGCTCAATTATTATCCAGGAACATATGGCGAGCAAGAAGATCCAGGCTAGCGCGCAGAGGAAGAAACGATCGAAATTCATCATGAAGATTGCTCCTTCGATTTGTCACTAGACGTCCTGCTTTCCATCATGTGATAGACCCCCACCGGGGCAATGATCATCAACTCTGAGACGATCTGCGCCAGACGCCACAAGATTGCTGCAAGAGCTGTGATCTCAATCGGCACCGCATGCCCGAGGGCCAAACACAAGGCGCCTTCACGTACACCAATACCGCTCGGCGCTAGAGGGATCATGAAACCCACCAACCAGGACACCGCATTGGCTGCCACGATGACCCAAAGGGAAGGAGGCTCATCCAAGAAGCTGCCAAGAATGACTGCCAAGCCAGCCCCGTGCAGAACACACAGGGCGCTGTACAACCCAAAGACCAACAAGAGGCCTTGAACTCGACGCCCGCGACTTTCGTCCGCAGCAGAGTTTGAACAAATTCGTCGGATGATCGCGGAGAGCCGATAGCGACGTGTCCTCGCAAGCACTCCAGCAACAATCAATGGCACCATTCCGATCATCCACAGTGCCCAAACTGGAACGGCTTCAAACGCGACTCCAAGCGTCCCTGTAAAGACTCCACTCAAGATCGCAATACCGCCCCAAGCCAGGATCGTCAATCCGTATTCGAGGGGAAGGCTCAAAGCAGCCACCTCGATAGACACTCCCAGCTTGCGAGCTTGACTTGCACGGGAGGCCAAATTCCAGATCGAACCCGGGAGCCACCTCATGGATTCCGACATGATCCAAATGCGAGCGCTTTGACAAGCCGAAATCGGATACCCCAAGGAACGGATCACCATTCCCCAGCCAAAAGAGTTGGCAACACGATAGACGCAGGCGATGAGCAAAGCTGCCAGAAGCCCCCAACGAGCCTGAAGCAGATCGGGCTTGGGTATTTCTTGGAAGGCCCTCCACGCAAAGTTGCTCAGAAACCCCACGGCAATGCACGAGACGAAGACTCGTAAGATGCGCAGGAATCTAGATTTCGTCATGTTCCTAAAGTCCATTTTTTTCATTCCTTGCTGTCCGCGTTTGTACATTTAGATCGGCGGCACGAGTGGGCAGAGGAAGCCCACGAGCGAGACGATACACATCTTGAATCTGGTCCGTAATACGATCCCAATCGAAGTGTTCCTGGGCAAATTCCCGGCCTGCACGTCCCATTTGTTTCGCGAAGTCTTGGTCCTCCAGAAACCTGGTCACCGCCGCGGCAATGGCCTCAGGATTCTTCTCAGGCACAAGCAAGCCCGTCTTTTCGTGATGCACCACATCGACTATTCCGCCCACATCGGTAGCAACAACCGGACATTCGTTCAGGAACGCCTCGATTGAGGTAACGCCGAGACCTTCCGCATCTCCCCGATCGTCGAAGACCGAAGGAAGAACGTACACGTCACAGCTGGAGTACAAGGCCGAAAGCTCATCCGGACTCACAAACCCCTTGAACTCGACGCTATCCTCCAGGCAAAGCTTAGACGTCAGCTCTTCGAGCATTGCACGCTGATCGCCGTCTCCGGTGATCACTAACTGAACTGACCGATTCCTCAGCAGAATAGGTATGGCTTGGATCAGGTATTCGATGCCCTTGCGTTGTATGTGCCGCCCCGTGAATAGGATAACGGGAATGGGGTTATTCCTCTCCACCAGTGGCTGTAGATCCACAGTTGTGCCGAACGGAATCACGTGCGCTTTCCTTCCGCAGACTTTATAAATCTCTTCCGCGGTGTGGTTGCTGTTGGCAATGAGCTGGTCCGCCTGGTTCAAGTTCCAGCGCAGGACACGTCGAACCCAGGCTTTCCTTCGACCAATAGCAAGCTCGGCGCCGTGGCAATTGCCCACGACTGCCGCTGAGCTCATACGTTTGATCGCCCAAGCGAAGAACGCATGGGGAAACGGCCAGTGTACGTGGATCACGTCGAAGTCCTGCTTATGGATCAACGACCGCATGGCCAGCATTCCAAAGAGGGTGTAAGGAATTGCGAGCAGCTGCAGCAGCGGGTTCGAGAT
Source organism: Glaciecola sp. (assembly GCA_047611645.1). Classification (GTDB taxonomy): domain Bacteria; phylum Planctomycetota; class UBA1135; order UBA1135; genus NORP259. The sequence goes on along the minus strand of JBLFXY010000034.1, from coordinate 1,777 downwards.
CTTGGCAGGGGCGCCCTCGTTGTGAGTCAACACTTCCCACTTCGCGAGAAAGTACCGGAAGCGCACGACTCGCACGCCATCTATGGAATGACTAACCAAGCCCTTGAAGGACGGCGCAAAAATGGTCACGTCATCCCCGGCGTCGATCAGTCGCTTGATAGATTCCCGCATCCACGGCACCGCAAAGTCCGAGGAGTGACGAGAGTAGGTGGATGTAACCACGCATACCCGGGTCATGACGACCTCCTCGGTGCACGCACCGGATGAAGGGTTCCATCCGAGCCCTGACCTGCGCCGCGGCGCCCCACCTCCTCTGCGATTGGAGCCTTCCAGCTCTTGCTAAAGGACTCGAATACCATCTGCTCCTCCAGCAACCCTGTGCTGAAAAGGATGAGCGCCACAGTGATCAGCAGGGGTCCAACAATGAGCAGGATTTTGCCCTCTCCTGCTACCAAATCGCGAGCCAGCCCAAGGGTCAACAAAGCCGACCCGAGGGATAAGGCCACAATGGCCATGGAAACGAGCAGGTGCGCCGGGCGCTGAGCAAAACGGCGCATGTAAAAGACTGTCAGAGTGTCAACAAAGCCAGCAATGAAGCGGGAGACACCATACTTACTTACACCAAAGTCCCTCTTGTGATGGGTCACCGGAATCTCGGTGCAAGAATATCCCATGTTCCCTAGCTGAGCGGGAATCATGCGATGCATGTCTCCATAGAGTCTGAGTTGGCGAGCTACACCACTCGGCATGCACTTGAATCCGCAGTTGTGGTCATGGAGCTGTACCCCTGATGCCAGGCTGATCATGCGGTTGAATATCCGACTGGGATAGACTTTATGCCACGGGTCTTTGCGTGCCTGCTTCCATCCACAAACCAGTCCGTGTCCCTCTTCCAATTTCTTTAGAAAGTGCGGGATCTCCCGTGGATCATCCTGTAGATCTGCGTCCATCGTGAAAATGATTTTCCCTCTGGAAGCGCGGAATCCTACTGCTAGAGCGCTGGCTTTCCCGCAGTTCTTGCGCAGCTTTATCCCCACGACCTGGCCCGGATAGAGCTGATTTAGCTCTTTGATACGCTGCCAGGAAGAATCCTTGCTTCCATCATCCACGAATACAATCTCGAAGCTCATAGCCATTGCGTAGCATTCGGCAGCAATGCCCGTGTACAGCGCTTCCAACGTTTCGATCTCATCCAGGACAGGAACGACAAAACTCAAATCGAGCGAGTCCGGGGGAAGTTCCGAAGTTCCCAAGTCCGATTGTGGATTTGACGATTCACTGGCTGCCGCAGACCTGGCCTGTGCCAAAGACGCTCTGCTCAAGGAGTACCTCTTAACCCGGTGCTTCTGGACGGATTTGTAGGGGTCATTGAGTTTGTCTCGTTCCCGATTAGAGTCTGAAGGTTTCATGCGTAAATCCTTGTGGGTGGTTCGGCGTTTCGTTGCAAAGCAAGGGCGGCTGCACCGGCTTACACAATTCATTTAGCAAGTACCGTGCCACTTGCAATCGCCCGTTTGAGTGCCCTCGCACACCGTTTGAGGGTGCAGCGCACCGGTATTCTCACCGCGAGTCCCGCGCTGATACCTGGCCGTTTCTCTTTGCGAAAGTTCGCAAGCACCCATTGAGTCGTGACCCAATGGTCACTCAAGTTTCGAAATCGGTAGGTGTGAGAACCTGCCCCTACCCCTGGCCCGCGACTTGTCTTCCGTGGACTGTGACCACGATCAATCTAGAGGCACCATGAGCCTCTAGTCCGAAGCATCCGACACATCTCTCA
>JBLFXY010000033.1:0-18630 GCA_047611645.1 Glaciecola sp. | reverse complement strand
TGCCAAAAGAGCATCCAGAAGGGTGTACACGCCAGGTACCGCGGTTCCGTCGATCGCGTGACCGGTATCCTGGTCGAAGCGGTTGGAGTGCCCGCTGCCCTGGGTGAGATGTGCCGCATCCAACGCAACGGCAATGACAGTATCGAGGCTGAGGTGGTCGGCTTCCGTGGTCAGACGACCCTATTGATGCCACACGGCGACATCTCCGGAATCGCGCCCAAGCAACCGGTCTACGCTCTCAATCGCGAGTTTCTGATTCCCGTGGGACCCAGTCTTCTGGGCCGCATGGTTGACGGCTTCGGTCGCGCCCATGATGGTGGCCCTGAAATCCACGAAGCTTCCTGGCGTCGAGTCCACGCCGAAGCGCCCACACCCACCGAGCGAGTACGAATTCAAGAGCCGCTTCAAACCGGCGTTAGAGTGATCGACGGACTCATCCCGCTAGGTCGCGGACAGCGTCTTGGCATTTTCGCAGGCTCCGGTGTCGGCAAGTCCACCCTGCTAGGACAAGTCACTCGCGGAACAGAAGCCGACGTCATCGTTTGCTGCCTGGTCGGCGAGCGTGGACGCGAAGTTCAGGACTTTATCGTAGAGGTACTCGGTGAAGAAGGCCTGAAACGCGCCGTGATGGTCGTCGCGACCTCCGACCGCCCCCCCATCGAACGCCTGACCGCGCCGTTCACCGCGGTCACCGTGGCCGAATCATTCCGTGACCAGGGCAAGAACGTCTTGCTGCTCATGGACTCGGTGACCCGCTACGCCGCCGCATCCCGCGAGGTTGGCTTAGCTGTGGGAGAACCGCCTACCGTGCGGGGCCTTCCCCCGTCTTTCTTTGCAACCGTGCCCCAGCTTATTGAGCGTATGGGACGCACCACCAAGGGAAGTATCACAGGACTCATCACGGTGCTCGTCGACGGCGACGACCCCAACGAGCCGGTGGCCGACACCTTGCGCGGTTTGCTGGACGGTCACATTTTCCTCAGCCGGGACCTGGCTCAAAAAGGCCACTTTCCCGCCGTGGATGTTCTCGAAAGTCTCTCCCGCTTGGCTCCTGTGCTTTCGTCACCCGAGCAACGACAGAATGCTCAGGTCCTGCGCAGCGACTTAGCCGCCTACCAGGAAGGTCGCGACTTAGTCGAAATCGGAGCTTATCAGGCTGGAACCAACCCGACGCTGGATGGCGCGTTGATGCGCTTGCCCGTAATCAACGCCTTCCTCCAGCAGGATCCTAATGACATCACCACGGTGAAAGAGACCACCCAAATGCTCTCGATGGTGGCCCATGCCGGTGAAGGGGTGGCCCCGTGAAACGCGACCCTAAGAAGCTATCCCGCATCCTGCGTGTACGGCAACTCCAGGAAGAGTCCGCACGAGGTGTATGGATTCAAGCCCAGCTAGCCGCCCGTCAAGCCGATGCATGCGTCGTCGAAAGCCAACAGAACCTCGAACTCAGTCAGGAGTTCATTCGCGGGCAACAAGCGCAAGGCTCTATCAGTGGAGTACTGAATGCTGATGCTGCGATGGTGCACCAGCTCTATGCGCTCGCCGAAACAAAAGCTCAAGCCGCCGCACGCCACAGGGATGTCGAAGCTGCCAAAGCGCCCTGGGTCGAAACCCGGCGAGCCGCACGAGGCATGGAAAAGCTCGTCGAACGTGCCCAAGAAGATCAACGCATCGAACGCCTCCAGAAGGAAGACCAATCGCTTGAGTCCTCCCTAGAAGCCCTGCTGGTGCGCCAAAAGAACCAACAACCGCCCCTTTCCGCCTAAGACCTCAGTCCCATGAACAAAATCATTCTCATCTTCGCCGGCATTGCAGCAGGCATCCTTCTGCTAGTGGGCACCTTTGTCACCGCAGCCGGCATGCTGGGCGCAGACCTGCATGCGCTTCCCGCGGTTGGCAGCTTGTTCCCCAATCCCATCGAGCAGTCTCTAGATCCCGAGCTCAATGAATTGAACACGTCGGTAGAAGCCCAGGTTGAAGCCGACCTGCGCTCCCCGGAACAGGTTGTGGATAACTCCGCCAGCCCGCTGCACTCGTTCCTACTGCCGAGCCCTTGGAGCTCTGATGAGTTGGAGGACCTTGAGCGGCAGCTCAAAACCCGCTTGAACGCACTGACCGAAGGGGAAAAGGACCTGGAGAAGCGCAAAGCGAGTCTCGAGGAGAGTCAGCGCCATTTGGCTGAACTGCAGGCCGAACTGGAGTCTGTACGCAATGGCATGATCGATGAGCGCGACGAGACTGTCGCCTTGCAAGAAGAGGTCAAGAACGAGGAAGCCGCGGCCGCTGAAAAGCGCGTTGAGAGCTTCAAGCAGATGTCCTCGCTGTTCGCCGAGGGCGATGCGGATGAGATGTCCAAAATGCTGCTCGATATGTATACGCCGGATGAGATTGGCCTCGTGCTCTCGGGCCTACCCCCCGAGCGAGTCCAGGAGCTGATGACCGGCATTCGCGGTTCCCAGCCAGACGTTCTGAGCGAGGTCGAAGCCAGCTACAGGACGGAACTGACCAAATAGAACTTCTAAGAGAGCTGCAAGGGCCACACCTTCCCGCACCTGGGAGAAGTGGGGCCGCCAAAGCGCTCTTTCGACCCCCATTCAGCATTCGCCCCACGCCTGAAGGGATGCCCCATTCAGGGCTTCCCCCCACACGTCGATAACTTCCGCGGCGCCCAACCCGCCAATACCACGTCTTATGGACCTTAACACCATCATCGGAACAACACTCTGCGCCCTCATTGTGTTCGTAGCTATGGCGACAGGGCCAGGCGGAGTCGGGATTTTTATCGATGTTCCCTCCATGGCGATCGTTTTCGGGGGCACCTTCGGCGTGATCATGCTGGCTTTCCCCGGCAACGACCTCAAGCCCTTCATGAAGATCATGATGGTGACGGCCATACGCAAGAAGCCGGTCTACACCGAGGAAATCGACCGCATCGTCAGCTACGCCAACCTGGCCCGTAAGGAAGGGCTTTTAGCCCTCGAAGCCAAGCTTCAATCCGTGGATGACACCTTCTTCTCGAAGGGCATCCAACTCGTGATCGACGGTTTTGGTGCGGATACCGTTCGGGACATCATGGAGCTCGAAGCGGACTGGGAAAAACAACGCCACGAGACTGGCGCCAAGATCATGGAGCAAATGGGAGCCTTCGCTCCGGCCTTTGGAATGATCGGAACACTGGTGGGTTTGGTGCAAATGCTGCAGGACCTTTCAGACCCTAACTCCATTGGCATTGGTATGGCCACAGCGTTGCTAACAACCCTATACGGCGCTATGGGAGCCAACATGCTCTTCATCCCCGTCGCAGGCAAACTGGAGGCCGTCAAGAACCAAAACGGGCTGCTCCGTTGCTTGATGGTAGAAGGCATCGTGGCCATCCAATCGGGCGAAAAACCCCAACTGATCAAAGAGAAGCTCAAAGGTTTCCTGGCTCCCAGCCAGCGCGACAAGGTGGAGGCCTGATCTAAGCCATGGTTAAGGTCGAGTACAACATGATTGAAGGTCCCCTGGACGGTGCACCCGGCTGGGTCGCCACGTTCGTGGATATGATTTCGTTGCTTGTGACCTTCTTCATCCTGCTGTTCACCTTTGCCAGCATGCAGGATTACGACTCCTTCTCCTATCCTAAGAACATCCTCAGCACCACGGGGGTGCTGGATAGAAAGGGTGGCCAGTACATCGATGCCCCCGACAACGACATCATGTCCGCCACGGACATGCTTCGCGGAGCAGATTCACCGCACACCAGGCCCGCCGACGGACTGCCTGAAAGCATGGAGGAGATGGGGCAAAAGCTCACCGATGAGCACATCGAATTTGATGCTAGTAACGTGCAGGACGGCATGCGCATGGATTTCGATCCGCGCGCAGGCTTCGCACCAGGATCCGCTCGCGTCAACCCCGTGCTGCGCAAAGCCCTGACCGAGTTGGGGCTGACCTTGCAAAACTACCAGCACCTCATAGTGATCGAAGGTTACACCGACGACAACTTCGTACCGACAGTCACCCTGCCCACCGCCGAAGCTCTTTCGCTGGCGCGCGCACAGGCTGCGGCTACGGTCCTGCTTCAAGGTTCAACGCTCTCACCTAAGGCCATCCAATTGGCGGGCATGGGAAATATTCCGCTCGAGGACCATAAAGCGAAATCAGCCCTCGACCGTGCAGCGAACCGCCGGATTGAGGTTCGCATCTTGTCCATGAGCGAGCAGCGCTCCAAGCTTCTGTCGGGAGAATCGCAATGAGCGCTGAACCCGAAAAAGAAGCCGTCAAAGTCGTTGATGTCATCTGGCGTAAAAAAGGTGCGCCGGGCTACATGGTGTCCTTCGGGGATATGATGACCCTCATCCTCTGTTTCTTCATCCTCCTGGTCTCGATGGCCAAGGAACGAAAAGCGGGCATGATGGCCAAGGGTATCGGCTCTTTCATCGTCACCCTTAAAAGCCACGGATTGACCGGTGTTTTAACCGGCGATGAAAAGCAAGAGATCTTCGATCAGGTCCGGCGTCGCTTCAATCTGCCGCCCGAACCCGATCCGGAGCGTCGAGCTGAACACAGCGAGGCCAGCACCAAAGAACTCTTGCGGGCTGAATCGATAGAGGCCTTGCAGCCCCACCGCGAAGTTCGCACGCCCAGCGTCGCCGCCTTCCGCAAGTCCGCCTATTCACTGAACGCGGATTCTCGCGCCTACCTGGATCAATTGGCGATCACCCTGCTACCCAGGCGTGGGCAATTGCTTGTCCTGGAAGGCCATGCAGACGATACATCTCCGGGGTTGACCTCCGTGCAACTGGCGCATGCACGTGCCATGGCTGTACGGAGCTACCTCATAGAAGAACACAACTTCCCCAACACGCGCGTAGATGCGCGTATTTGGCTCGCAGAGATCCTGACCACCGGCGCCAATACGCGCTCGGTTGACGCTCGACTCGTCACACCTAAGAAGTAACAGGCAAACACTATGGCCAAAAAAGAAGCTGAAGAAGGCGCAAATAAAATTGCGGCAGACGGTGAAGATGCTCCCAAGAAAAAACTGCCCATCAAACTGGTTGGCGCCCTTCTCGGCGTTGTCGGATTGGGTGCTGCCCTAGCCGTCATGGCAATCCCCTCGGGGCCCAAGAAGATCCCGCATTTCATCGGGCCGTTCTTCCATGACCTGGTGGACAAGGACGTTGTCACGAACACCAAAGACGGCGGCTACAAGCGCTTTGTCAAGTACAAGCCCCAAGTGGAGTTCTTCTCTTATGAAGCCAACTACTTGAAGGCACGGATGTCGGATAGCTTGTACATGGCGTGGCTCAACGACTCTTTCACTGGACTGACCTCCAACAAAAACCTCGACGAGATCCTAGAGGGTGCCAATCGCGAACGTTTCGCCCAGGTCCTGCGCCATGCCGTCGAGCCTGTGTTGTTTCCCGTACACATCGGATCATCGGGCTCCCCGCTCGATCTGGATCCGGACAGCGGAATTCGCCCCGGCGATTCCTACCGACTGAGCACGTTCCGGGGATCCTTCTGGAATCACACACTCGTCATCGATGGCGAAGCCAAAACCCTCGCTGTGGATGAAGGAACACCCACGCCGTTCGGCGGAGACGAACTAAACCTCAAGCTCCTGACTCCGAGTGGCGACTTTGTATATCTAGACGTTACTAGCATGGTTCCCGGATTCTCAGGAACCGTGCAAATCGGCGTCAAAGGCCGAATCCGGCAGGTATTCCTCACCAACATGATGGCCCAGTGACAGAGATTAGCGAAGACGAAGCCCAAGCCCTGCGCAAAGTAGCAGGGGCTGCAGAGGACCAGGTAAAGAGCCTGGTGCTGGAGCGTAACTTCTCTCAACCACGCCGTCTCTCCGCCGAGCGTCTGCAGCGCATCAGCCAGACAGTGGGGGCCTCTTTGCAGGACATCTCCACCAAACTCGCGGCGCCATTACGCAGTTTCTTCAAGCTGCACGTAGGTTCGGTTTCCGAGGTCAACGCGAACACATTGTTCGATGATATGCCCTCCCCGTTCGTCGTTTTATGCTTGGACATCGACGGGACAATAGGATGGCTCGTTTGGGAAGAGATGGCCGCTACGGCCACACTTGAGCAGATTTTGGCCGGCGAACTCGACCCTGAAGAAGAGATCAAACCCCGTATATTGAGCCCATCCGAGACTTGTGTTCTCCAGCAACTTCTCATCGATATAGTCACGCCGGTTGGAAGGTGCCTGGGCCTCAACGTCAAGATCGAATCCGTCGCCCAAGACGAAGAGGAACTAAAAACCCTAAGGGACGCTGGCCCCGATGCGGACGCCCGGCGCCTGATGCTGCACCTGGTATTCGAGGGCCCCGGCGGCAATAGCGACCTGCGCCTCTACCTGCCGAATATCAACGAGGACGGAGACAACACAGCCGCTACCCCCACCCGCGACGTGCCCGGCCACCTGGACACCGTGCACATGGAAATGCGTGCGCTGCTTGGTAAGGTCGCAATCCCCCTGCGCGACCTACTTGCCATGGAAGTTGGCGACGTCATCCCCCTCGGAACCGAGGTGGGTGGCAAAGTCAATTTCCTTGTCGAAGACCGCCCCATAGCCCACTGCGATTGGGGCCAAATCGACGGCACTCTCGCACTCAAGATCACTGAACTCAATACAGAAAACCTGCAGTAACCCCCTACTGCACCCAACCAAAATACCGCCATGGCAGATCAAGCAAGAGACATAGAACAAGCTGTCGACCAAGCCGTCGAGACCGTTGCTGAGCAACTAGGACAACTCTCCGAGGGTGTCGTTACCGGAGACCCCATAGGTCTCGAGAACCTGCTCGATGTACCAGTTAACATCACCGTGCTCATTGGAACCACCCGCATGTCACTCGGCGACCTAGTCGCACTGGGGCCTGGCTCGCTGATTCCCTTGGACCGCGAAGCCCACGAGCCCGCCGATATCCTAGTCAACGGTCGAGTCATCGCCCGTGGCGAAGTCGTCACCATCGACAACACCTACGGTGTGCGTATTTCGCACCTAGATAAAGACGTCTAGGCGCAGTCCTTGTGAACAATCGAGATAGCGGCCGGGTAGAATAGTCTCCCCGGTTCCACTCCCACACCACCGGGCATACGGGTCCGTACCACGGCGGTTCGATAGATTGAGATTTCTCGCCAGTTGGGGGATTCCCATCTGATCAAAGTAGGAGTTGCGCTGGATGTGATGGATCACTCCGCATGCGGTCCGCCACCAGCGGTTGGTGTGTCGGTCGACTTCTGCGGCGACGCGCTTCGAGGCTCCTGGCGCGCGTAATTCACGGAAGGCCGTCCGGCCACATTTCAATTGCCCCTTCCTCGGGCCCGATGCTTGATGAGGCCCGTCCAGTCCGCTGCTGCTACCTGCATCATTATTGGCCGGCGCCCCCTGCAACCCGAAGGGCGATCGTCCAAGGCCAATGAATCATTGCTGGCTCACAATGACCCGAACTGGGCAGCTTTCGTCTCTCGATTTCCTCTCACGGTTTGCTTGGTTTTTCTGCTATGCGGCTGCCGTTTAAGGACACGCTACCCTGCTTCGGACACGGCTGGTTTCGTTCTTTAGCGGCTCGTACACTTGCCCCGCCATTCGCAAGGGAATGCAGCATAGGACATGCTGCAGCACCGCCAGCTTTCTCGCGTGGCAATCACCTCTTTCTTCCTTGCTGCCTTCGCCCCTCGCGACGCTAGGTTGAGTCCTCAGATGCGTAGGTCCGATTCCTTGCCCTTCGCACTTAGCATCTACTACGCGTACTGCACTAGGAGTCGTCGCATGTCACCATCGCCAGCTTTCGTGATTTGCTTCTCTGGCTGCCGAACGCCTGATTGCTTGCGTTTACTCACCCGCCCAAGTAAGCCGCCACGTTGCAGCTCTTCTTGATACGAAAAGCATCTTCCACGGTCAGTACAAGTTGCGGTGCCGTTTGCAGTCCTACGCGATCGACTTGGCGAAGCAGTGGCTTCGTCCAGCGCGGCAAGCTTAGAGTGGTCCAAAGCAAGACTTTACTGCCAGGCTAGCGCAGCCTCAGGGGGGGCTCGGGGTTCTCATTCTAGAGTGGCATAGCGGAATATTTTGGCACGACTCCCCCATAACGAGAGACTTCTGCCTTTTATATGGGCCTGGTATTCAGGTTCCGGAGCGAAACGCTCGACTAAAGAACGTGTTAGCTCTTCCCGACAACGAACCAATCCTTGATCCCTCCCGGGCAGCTAAAGTAAACGAAGAAGTCGCTCAATCTAAGCTACGGCTTGGGATGATTGTCTTTAATGTGTCCGTGATGCTTTTTCAGGTGTCGCATGGAAGCGGAGCTGATGGCCGTTTTGACGCGCCGTTCCTGATTCTAGGCGGCTATACCGTTGGCGCCTTGCTTTGGGCAAGCTGGGTGCGGAGAACCCCACATCAGCACAAGTGGCGCCTATCCATCGCAATCACTTGCGACCTTGGAATAATCGTGCTCGGCATGCACATGCTTGGCGGGGCAGGCGCGTGGCTCTACCCCGCCTACCTTTGGGTCATCATTGGCAACGGCTTGCGCCATGGTACGGCGATCTTGGCCAAGTCAACGGCGATCGGCGGTTTCGTTTTTGGCGGCTTGATCCTGGGCAACGCAGAGTGGCAGTCCATGGGCGCAGCCGCATGGGGAATGTGGGCAGGTGGTATCTTCATTCCGCTGATGTTCTTGAAGCTGCTTGGCCGCATCCACTCACTAACCTCGGATTTGAAGGTCGAGCTGAAGAGGTCCCAAGCAGCCGCCCAATCCAAATCGGATTTCCTCGCAAACATGAGTCACGAAATCCGCACGCCGATGAACGGCGTAATCGGAATGACCGAGCTGCTTCTTGCGACCGACCTTGAGCGTAAGCAGCGCGAATTCGCCGATGTTATTCACTCCAGCGGAGAATTACTTCTCGCGCTAATCGACGACATCCTCGACTTCTCTAAAGTCGAGGCGGGCATGCTCTCCCTCGAAACGGTCGAGTTTGACTTGCGGCAAGTGCTAGGTGAGGTCAACGACTCCCTCGCGCTGCGGGCGCACAAGGGCGGGCTTGAATTCGCGTGTATCATTGAGCCCGATGTGCCTAGCATCGTTGCCGGCGATCCACTGCGCTTGAAGCAGGTCGTAACAAACCTCGCCGGCAACGCTATAAAGTTCACTTCCGAGGGACACGTCTCGATTCGCGTACGCAGCCTATCTAGTGACGATTCCAAATCAGCCCTTCGCTTCGAAGTCCAGGACACGGGAATAGGTGTTTCCGAGGATAGTCAAGAGGCTCTATTCACGCCCTTCACCCAGGCCGATTCTTCGACCACCCGACGCTTCGGCGGCACAGGTCTTGGGTTAGCCATTTGCGAACAGCTCGTCCATCTGATGGGAGGCTATATCGGACTGACCAGCGTTTTAGGCGAGGGGTCAACCTTCTACTTCACCGTTGCTTTTGGGACAGTCCGCTCCAGGCACTACATGCCTGATGCACTCAAAGGCAGCGCCGCTCCACGCTTCCTAGTCGTCGATGGAAACGAGCTTTCGATGGAGGCTACAACAGCCATCCTTCGGGTCTGGCGAATGAACTTTGAGTGTGCGATTGACGCTCAGTCGGCTCGCCTACTTCTCGCACAAGAGGCGGCAGTCGGCTCTCCCTTTGACATTGTTCTTGTCGACCATGGGAGCGTGAAGTCGGCAGGTGCCAATCTGAAAGGGATCTCTGCTGAAGTAAGTTTGGGATCTCCTTTGTGCATCCTGCTTGTCCCTCTTGGCACGACAGTGAACCGGCAGCGCATGGAGCTCGGAGGGTTCGCTGCATCGGTGACAAAACCTCTAAAGCCGTCGAGCTTGTTGGACACGATAGTGGAAACCTTCGCCAAATCCGTTGGCGTTGATGTCGACCAGCTTGAGATGAAAGAGGCGAGCTCAAATCCAATACGTGCCAACTCGGGAACGCGGCTGGCCCCATCCAAGTCGGGACGTATTCTGCTTGTCGAAGACAACAAGGTAAACCAGAAGCTTGCGCTCGCGGTACTCGAGAACTTGGGCTACTCAGTGGATCTTGCTTCCGATGGTCAGGCCGCCCTCGACATACTTACCGAGAGCCGGTACAGCGTCATCCTGATGGATTGCCAGATGCCTGTTCTCGATGGCTACGGGGCCACAAGATCCATTCGCGGTCCAAATTCCAAAGTCCTAGACAAGCAAGTAACGATAATTGCGATGACTGCGAACGCAATGACGGGCGATCGCGAGAAGTGCATCACCGCCGGTATGGATGACTACCTGTCAAAGCCGATTCGCCCGTTAGAGCTGGCCGCTAAGTTGGAAGAGTGGATGGGCGTTCGTCCATAGCCTGTCACTTGCGTGAAATCTTGGCGGAGAGGCCCGAGTAGCGCACGGGGGTTAGCAGGCTTAGCAGCATTATGGTGGTGGAATAGGCAGTGCCCTCGCACATCCCCCAGGGACCTACCGCCCGGGCAGGGCCCGCAGCGCCGCCGACCCGACTAGAGGGTGGGGCGGGGGTGGGAACTTCCTAGTCTTCGTGGAGGCAATTTTGATCTGGGCTAAGGTTGCCGCTTGGCTGAGGCCGATATGAAACAGGATGAGGAATTTTACTGCTGTAGAGTTCTGCTGCCTTTTCAATTCCAAGCGAATGTCTCCAGGAGCTGTCTCCACTGATGGTTTAGGTGCACCTTGAGAACGCAGCGATCGTTCGGTTGCCCGTTCCCTGAGCTAGCACCTCGCCGACCCCAATCTCTAGTGACCCTTAACTCCCTAGTCGTAACCTCTGCCTTCTTGGTGGTGAGCCTGGTTGCTCTGCGCCAGTGGTTCAAGTACCTGCAAGCCGTGAAAGGGCTGACCAGCACGCTTGAAGACCTGCGCCGTTTGAAAGCCGGGGAGACAAGGCTCGCTCCTAGTGACCTCTCATCTACCCGGGTAAAGACGCTGGTCTCTGGTATTGCTGAACATACCACTGGTTTAGGCAACCAGGGTAGGCACCTTACGGCAATGATTGAGGCCGAGCCCGAGTGCGTCAAGACACTGGACGCCTCTGGAGCCCTGCTGAGTATGAATCTGGCCGGATTGCGGATGATCGAAGCGGATTCCATGGAGCAGGTGCGCGGGGCCAATGTCTTCGATCTGTTGCATCCCGATTGGCACGAACCTTTCCGTGAGATGCACAAGGCTGTGATGCGAGGAGAATCCCGCCAGCTGATCTTTAAATTGGTGGGCCTGAAAGGAGCACAGCGTTGGATGGAGACTCACGCGGTACCCTTGCGCAGTATGGAGGGAGAGTTGGTGCATCTCGCCATCACCCACGACATCACCAAGCGCAAACAGCAAGAGTTCGATTTGATTGAGGCTAAGGAGCACGCCGAAGCTTCCAACGCATCCAAATCCTATTTTCTAGCCAACATGAGCCATGAGTTGCGCACTCCCCTGACGGCCATTCTGGGGTACGTGGACGTGCTCAGCCAGGACGATTGCAGCCAGCAAGAGCAGGACTTTGGATTCGAGACCATCCAGGGCAGCGCCAATCACCTACTGGCACTGATCAGCGATATCCTTGATGTCTCGAAGATTGAGGCGGACATGATTGAGCTTGAATGTCTACCCTTCAACCCATCGGGGCTAGTCCATGAGATCGTGAATTCCATGGGTGCTCGAGCCGAAATGCAGGGCATTGGGTTAAGCGTAAGTGTGGAGGAACCCATCACCTCGACGGCCTGGAGTGATCCCCTGCGCTTGCGGCAGATTTTGACGAACCTCTTAGGTAACGCGATCAAATTCACCCATCAGGGGGAGGTTCGAGTGCATCTCGATTGTCCGCCCCGGGCCCCCGGTAGCGATTCGGATCTGTCCCAGCTGCGGATCCGGGTGAGCGATACAGGGGTGGGCATCGCCGCCAGCGCCCTGGATACACTCTTCAAAGCATTCACCCAGGCTAACAGCTCAACCACACGTCAATTTGGCGGCACCGGACTGGGGCTTACTATCTCCCATCGACTGGCGAGCATGTTGGGGGGGGCCATTGGAGTGAAGAGCGAGTTGGGCAAGGGTAGTGAGTTCAGCTTGACGCTGGAGTTGAGGGTAGTACGAGAGATCGCCGCTCCTATTCGCGTAGCGTATTCGCCTCCTGCGGCTCTTCCCACGCAAGCCGCCCCGTCCATGCAAGCACTGCAGAGATTCAACGCAAGGGTCTTGCTCGTCGAAGACAATCCAGTCAATCGTAAAGTTCTCCGGAGGATCCTAGAGACCTTGGGCCTGCAGGTTGAGGAAGCTGTCAACGGGTATGAGGCCGTCGAGATGGCTAGGCAGACTCTGCGATGCAATGACTCATACGATCTTATCTTTCTCGACATGCACATGCCGGTGATGGATGGCTATGCCGCCGCGAGGATCCTAAAGAGCGAAGAGTATCCCGCGCCGATCGTAGCCCTCACGGCCAGTGCCCTGGAAGATGACCGTGACCGCTGCTTGGCAGCTGGATGCGATGACTACGTGACCAAGCCGATTCAGCGCGAGCTGTTGCACGGGGTCCTCGCTAGATATCTCGGGGTCAAGTGATGAACCGAGGGACATGCGCCGGTCATGCCCAAGTTTGGTCAGCGGTTCGTCCACCCGCCTCGATCGTAATTCGGCATGGGGCGATACGCTTGAAACGCCCTTCGAAGCCACTGGGCGTCGTCACCACCGTCCCCCTTTCTACGCAGGCCCCTCCTGCGTCCTGGACGAAATGTGGCTGCTCTTATTCCGAGGTCGATGCCGATCACTGTTTCTGTGCGAGATTTGATGAGGGTGCACTTTCCTTAATGGGTCAGTTTCCGTTTCTAGGGCCAGGTGCCCGGGACTTCTTAGGGGATCCCTTAGAAGGCCCCGGCATCGAAAACTGGTCTTCTCATCCCATTTATCCACCCGCCTGAGGTCTCCAAGCGGCATTCCTGAGGCGGTCCATCCTCAGTCCCTTTGATTCAAGGCTCAAACGAGTGTTGGCCGCTCCGAAATCGGCCCCTACCAATCGTGGGGTCCTATTCTGGAGAGGCTTGCACCGTCGAGCTCGAGGAAGCACGCCACTCGAGACCCGGAAGCCCCTTTTTACGGGTTAATGAAAGCGTGCTGCGGAGAAGAACTCCGGAGTGAATGCACTGACCGGCTCGCCAAGAATCATTTGGGCCATACCCTCTCCGATGGAGGGTGCGAGGTGGAAGTCGCTGCCGGAGAAGCCAACGACAACGAAGAGGCCTTCGATACCCTGAACCGGGCCAGCGATGGGCCGGTGGTCGCTGCACACCGCGGTGTAGTGCGCCAGGGAACCCACCATGCCCATGTCCTTGTAGACCGGCATGCGTTCACCGAGTGAAGAAACCGCCCAGCTGAGAAACTCAGGAGAGGCCTGCTTGCTCAGGTTGTCTAGGTCCTTCACGGAGTTGAAGGCGCTCAATCCCAAGCGACCGACGCGCGTCTGATCCGTGTGCGGCTCGCAGTGGGCGTGAAAGCCACTGCTGAGGTCGAGCAGGACGGGGTGCGGAACCGGCTTGAGCTCCAGCGGATCCTGCTTGAAGCGTGTTTCAATGTCAGCAACGGGGCCGTCGAAGGCGCTCAGGGCGTCATCACCCTTATTGCTTTGGGGCATCTCGAGCACGCACTCCTCGCTACGTACAACCGTAAGCGGCATGTCTATGCCCATCTTCTTCAAGATGGTCGCTGTCCATGAACCTGTCGCCAAAACCACGTTGGGGGTTTCGAAGTAGCCCTCGCTGGTGTGCACGCCGCGTACCTTGCCATTCACGATCTCGATGTCCAGGTCGTGCACGCCCAGGCGTGTGGTCGCGCCACGACCACGGGCTAGAACGCCGAAAGTCTTGATGGCCTTGGCCGGGTTCACGTACCCACCCTCGGCTTCAAAGCGCCCAACCGCATCGTCCTTCACTTCGATCCCAGGACAGAGCTGGCGAATCTCAGGCGCTTCAACGCGACGAACCTTGATGCCGATGGAGGTTTGCATCTCCAAATCAGCGTGCATTTGCGCCAATCCCTCGGTATCCGAGGCGTCCACAACACTCAAGACGCCGGTGCGGCGTAGGCCTAAGGATCGCCCGGTGGTGCTCTGGATGTCGTGGTACAAACGCACCGCATCCCTCGCCATACCGGCCACTTCGCGGTCCGAATAGGACTGGTGCACGATCGCACCCGCTCTTCCGGAGGAGCCGGATCCCAAACGCCCCTTCTCAATGAGGATTACGGGCTCTGTGAGGGGGTCACAACGACTCGCGACCTGCATTGCGATGCAGGTGCCCATGGCGCCGCCGCCAACGATCAAAACCTTACCTTTCATGGGATATCTCCGCCCTGGATGGACTATATCTCCCGGCCTGGGAGGGCTCCCAGTGTACTTGCAAGGCCCTCCGCCTTGAACCCGGTTTTTTGGGGAGGATTGACACTTCGTACCCAAAAATAAGGGGGCCCCGGGCAGGGCGCCGACCAGGGAGAGGGGATTCCCCAGGCACGGTGCCGGTGGAGCCCGGGGACCTTGACCCTGTTTCCGAAAGCCGGGGGTAGATGGGGGGCAAAAATACTGAGAAACTGTCTACTGCTTCGATTTCCCGCCAGCCGCGAGCCCAGCATCCCCATGACCCCCCCCCTGATAGAACGGAAAACTCGCCCCATCCAGGTCGGCAACCTGACCATGGGAGGAGGTGGGATCACCGTGCAGAGCATGGCCGCCACCCGCACCCAGGACCTGGAAGCCACCCTACGGCAGATTAATATCCTGGAAGCCGCCGGCGCCGACCTGATCCGAATCGCCGTCGACAGCAAGGCCGACGTGGAAGCCCTTGAGCAACTCTGCAAGGCCACCGACATCCCGATCTCGGTGGACCTCCAGGAGAACTACCGTTTGGCCGACGCGGTGGGACCCTTCGTGCAGAAGGTGCGCTACAACCCGGGGCATCTACACCACCACGAAAAGGAAAAAACCGCCCAAGAGAAGGCCCACTGGTTGGCCGGAATTGCCAAGAAACACAACCTGGCGATTCGCATCGGCTGCAACGCGGGCTCCCTGGCGCCGGAATACAGCGCGCGCTACAAGGACGACGATGTGACCGCGCTCGTCGAGCAGGCCAAGGATCACTGCGCCTACATGGACGAGGTGGGCTTTCAGAATTACTTGGTCTCCATCAAGGACTCCGATCCGCGCCTGGTCATCGAAGCCAACGAACGCTTTGCCGCAGCGCGCCCCGACGTGCCCTTGCACCTAGGCGTGACCGAAGCCGGCATGCCGCCCGATGGCATCATCAAAACTCGTATCGCCTTCGAACAACTCATCTCTCAAGGCATCGGCGATACCATTCGCGTATCCCTGACCGTACCGTTCGAAAACAAGGGTCAGGAAATCGAGGTAGGCCGCCAGATACTCACCGACATCGCCGCTGGCCGCTTCCGTTCAGTCCCTAAAGGCTTTTTCGATGGTCTAAACATCATCGCTTGCCCTTCCTGTAGCCGGGTGGAGAACGAAAAGTTCATCGAACTCGCCGAGCAGGTGAAGGAGGCCACCACCTACGCGGCCGCCCACGATGTGACCATCGCCATCATGGGTTGCCGGGTCAACGGACCGGGCGAGACCGACGACGCGGATCTTGGATTGTGGTGTGGCCCCACAACCGTGAACCTCAAGAAAGGCACCGAAGCCCTCGGTAGCTTTCCCTATAACGAGGTACTGCCCGTTCTCCTCAGCGAACTCGAGAAGATCATCGCTTCATCGCCCTCGGCCTAGGAGTGTGTCGGGCAGAGAGGATTGTGCCAGGGATCGTCCATCCAGTTCGGAACAAGGCGGATTGCACCCCCTATAGTTGAACGCTATCGGGGGGAGATCCAACGCAGTGCCGGAATGGAGGGGCGGTTTCTGGCGAAATCCTCTATGCCCGACACACTCCTAGCTGTGCATTAGCTGGCCGAATTCGCGCAGCGCACCGGCTGTGCTGAAAGTTCATCCACAAGCACCGCAGGATCCAGCTCTAGCAAATATCCGCGCTTGCCACCGTTGATCAGAATGCTCTTGAGCTCCAAAATACTGGCCTCCACGTAGATCGGAATAGGCTTGAGCAACCCGAACGGGGATGTGCCGCCAACCTGATAACGCGTGTGTCTCTGAGCTTCTGCGGAATCGCAGGGAACAACAGATTTCGTTTCAATTTCGCGTGCCAAGTTCTTGGTCGAAACGCTGCGGTCTCCGTGCATGAGCACGATGAGTGGCACCGCCATTGCATCCTTCATCACCAGAGTCTTAATGATGCAGTGTTCGTCGCGCTCCAGCTGACGGGCCGCCTCGGTGGTGCCTCCATGGGCCAAATACTCGTAGCTACGCTCCTGAAATTCCACGCCCCTGGATTTCAAGAAGCGGGTGGCGGGTGTTTCAGATGTGCGCTTGGCCATACATGCAGAATAGCGCGCTAAGTGGTGTTTTGAAGCGGTAATTGCACCTTTCAGCGGAGCCGGACCGTTATAGTGGAGGCCATGTCTTTTCGCTTCCTGCACCTGGCCGACCTGCACATTGAGACGGCCTTTGGCGGCCTTCCCGAAACACGTGACCGGCTTTTAGCCGCAACCCGCGAAGCCTTGCAGGCCTCCGTCGATCTAGCCCTGGACAAACAGGTTCACGCTGTTCTGATCGCTGGCGATGCTTTCGATGATGAGAAGCTATCCCAGGAAGGCGCCGAATTCTTCATGGGGCAACTGGGCCGACTGGTGCGCGCCGACATCCACGTCTTCTACGCCACAGGCAACCACGACCCTGGCTCGAAGAATGATCAAGCAGCGCAACTGGGCTTTGCCGATCCCGAGGAATTTGTAGGCCCTGCCGCGGGACTGCACCTGTTTCGACGTGGAACGCCGAAAGCCGTCACCTTGCGCAACGAGCACGGCGAAGATATCGCAATCGTCATAGGAGCCGGTCACAGCCAAGCCAAGGTCGAAACCAATCTAGCTGCCAAATTCAAACGTCCCAAAGGCGACGTACCCGTGGTCGGCCTGCTGCACACCCAGGTGGAAGCAGCTAGCATCTCCGCGGAACACGCCAACTACGCGCCCTCCGAACGCAAAGACTACGAGAATGCCAATCTCGACTACTGGGCCCTGGGCCACGTCCACAAGCGGCAACAGGTCTTTGACGACCTGCCCGTGTGGTATTCGGGCAACCTGCAAGGGCGCAACCCTAAGGAAACCGGTCCCAAGGGCGGCCTATTGGTCGAATTGCGTTTCGAAGAAGAGCCCGAGGTGGAATTCATTCGACTGGCTCCCGTGGAGTGGCATCACGTGCCCGTGATCGGGTTGCACGAAATCAAGGATCGCAGCGGCTTGCTGGCAGCCTTCGAATTGGCTGGCCAAGCACTGGAGCAAAACTCACCCCTGGCTGCCCAGGACATGTGTATTCGCTTCGTCCCGACCGGCCCATGTCCGCTCACCGGTTTGCTGCGCGACCCACATTCACGTGCGGAAATGGAGGATGAGCTGCAAGGAGACTTGGGCTTTCTCGAAGTGCAAATTCGACCCAAAGGCCTGTTCGCCAATCGCGACCTGAGCGATCTGGAGCGCACGCCCAGCGTACAGCAGGAAGCCCTCAATCTGATTCGGACCGCCCAAGAGAACGACGATATCCTATTGGCCTTGGCACCCGACCTTCTTCCTGGCTACCACAACCAAGAAGGCACACTGGAAAATAAGATCGCTTACCTCAAGGAACGATTGGACGGCTTGGAAGAAGAACTGCTCAGCCGCTGCTTCAACGAGGAGGCCTGGTAGTGCGATTCCTCGAACTACAGGTCGACAATTTCGGCCCCTTGAAGAATCTACAGTGCGAAATGCACAGCGATGTATTTGTCGTAGTCGGGCACAACGAAGCGGGCAAATCCTCATTCCATGCCGCATTGGAAACCATCCTGTACGGTTTCGAATTCAGTAGCCGTGAAAAGCACCCGCTAGCCCAATTCCGTTCCGGCGACGACCTGGAAGTACGCGCCAAAGTGCAACTGGACGATCAAAGCACCTTGAGTGTGCGGCGCGTGCTCATGACCCAGGGCAAACTAGAGATTTTGGACGCCGATGGCCAAGTACAACACAGCTCGAGCAACAACGAACCGTTACCCGTCATGCAATCGGTGCCGCGCAGCCTGTTTCAAGCGGTTTACTCGCTAACAGCCAACGACACGGACATGCAGAAGGATGATGTGCGCGTACACATCCGGGAACTTCTGCTGGGAGAAACGGGGCTGCGCGGAGCGCGCCCCATCTCAACGGTGCGCAGTGAGGTCGAGCGGGACATGCAAGCCCTGTGGCGTGCAGATTTGCGGGGAATCCCTTTGTCCAAGGACTTGACCCATAAGCTCAAGCAAGCCAAAAAGGACAAGCGCGCCGCGAAAGAAATCGATCGCGAGCTGCGCGAAGCCAAGCGTGAATTCGAGTGCCTTGGACTGGAACGTGATGCAAATCAAACACGCCTGATCGAGCTTCGAACTCAATTGGAAGAGCTCTCTTTCCATAGGGAGTGGAGGGCGTACCAGGCCAAGCAAGCGTCGGTCGACCTCATCGACACGCGCTTGGTGAATGGCCCACAAGAATGGACTCCCGAAGCCCTTTCGAAT